>JBDKJZ010000367.1:0-6175 GCA_039796375.1 Pseudomonadota bacterium | reverse complement strand
AGGCTGATGGTTTCTTGACCCCGTTCGACTGTGACGACTCTGACCAGACGATCTTTCGCGGCGCACCCGAGGTCTGCGGTGACGGCAAGGACAACAACTGCGATGGCATGGCGGACGAAGAGCCTTGCATCGATGGCAACGTGCCTGACAACTGCCAAGCGCTCGAGTTTCAGGGAAAAAAGTATGCTTTCTGTCCAGAAAATTTGGGTCAGTGGAGGCAGCCTCAAGCGCGCCTGCAATGCCTGAAAATGGGGATGGACCTCGTCAGGCTGGACAGCGTCGAAGAAGCCACTTTTCTGGTCCCCTACATCACGGGTGGCAACCCGACCCAGGCCTGGGTCGGGGGTGCAGATGTCCCCGAGCCGCACAAGGAGTACGTGCTTGGAAGTCCCACAGAGTACCAGTGGCGCTGGATCAGTGACGAGACGATTTTCCTCGTCGGTCTCGCCGTCGATGCCAAGGCGGTCAGTGCCAGCATCTACAATCCTGACTGGTTAAGTTCACACGAAAACCCATCGCAACAACCGAACAACTTAGTAGCCGACTACGGCGGCGTTGTCTGTCGCGAGTCCTGCATGGTGCTACGGCCCCGCGGCCCCGCGGGCTCGGCGGCTGACATCTGCTGCAACCGCCGCACTGGGGGAGGGCTTTGCGAAGCTCGCTGAGGCCTGAGATAGTTTCGGTTTCTACAGCGCGCCCTGCCGTCTCCGGGCCTGTCCCTGCGGCGTCAGGGCGCGTGAGCCATGGCCGCCCCTGGCGGCAGTTCATAGCTCACGCAGCCGTAGCGCCGCTGCTCGTCTCAACGGCATGCGCGGAACCGCCCGTCGCCACGGTGACCCCGGCGGGTACACCGTGTCGCAATAGCAATGGCGTCGAATTCCACGACGTGACCGTGAGCGCCGGCTTGGATTCCGTGAGTTGGGGTCCGCTCGCTGCGGGCGAGGCCCCCCTTTGCGAAATCTTGAGCATGGGTCCTGGTGCTGCCGCGGCCGACTACGACCTGGACGGGTTCACGGATCTGTTCGTTGTTCGTTACGACCAACCGAATCAGTTGTTTCGCAACCGAGGTGACGGCACGTTCGAGGATGTGGCCGCAGCCGCGGGCGTTGCGGCGGGGGGGCTGCAAATCTCCGCCGCGTGGGGCGATGTCGACAACGACGGGGATCTGGATCTCTTCGTCGTTCCGGTGGTGGGTTCAAGCTTTCTGTACATCAATCAGCGTGACGGAACGTTCTTGGAGGAAGCGGAGACGCGTGGCGTGCAGCTATCTCGCGGGCAAAGCTGCGTGGGAGCCCACGGCGCTTCGTTCTCGGACTTCGACCACGACGGCGATCTGGATCTGCATACGACAGACGCGTCCGGGGGTGAGTATGCGCGTCTCTACCTGAACGACGGCGACGGGAAGTTCACCAACGAAACGGAAACCTCGGGACTGAGTCTCGGCGAAAGCCACTTCACCTCGACGCTCATCGACGTCAACGGTGACCACTGGGAGGACTACCTGGCCGTGAGCGACTTCGGGACGAGCCAACTCTACATGAACCAGCGCGATGGCACGTTCGTCGAAGCGACGGACGTGTGGCACGTCGGAACAGACGATAGCGGGATGGGGGGAACCGCCGCAGACGTCAACGGAGATGGTTGGATCGACTGGTTCGTGACTGCGATCGGAGCCCCAGATGACCCCGTGTGTGCCTCTTTTTGGGGGTGTACAGGCAACCGGATGTACATCAACACCGGCGAAGGGTCTTTCGAAGACCAAACCGACAGATATGGTCTCCGCGTTGGCGGCTGGGGCTGGGGTACGGCGTTTGTCGACTACGACCTGGACGGGGACTTGGACCTGGCTATGGTGGCCGGTTACGCGCCTAGCGACTTGCAAAAAGCAATGCCCTCGCTGGTCCCCTCATACACAAGGTTCTCTGTCGACCCGGTGAGTCTGTGGGAGCACACCGCGGAAATGCCGTGGCGAGAAGTCTCGCGCGAGGTCGGGTTCGTGGACGACAAGGAGAGCAAGGCTCTCATCCCTCTTGACTACGATAACGATGGGGACCTGGACCTATTCTTGACGAACACCCGCGCAGCGCCCGCGCTCTTCAGAAACGATACGTCGTGCGCTTCCAATTGGCTGACGGTCATGACCGCTGGCACCGACTCGAACCGGTTTGGGATCGGGGCGCAAGTCTACGTGAGCACGAGCAATTCCCACCGCCCCACCCGGCGGGATGTCACAGCAAACAGCACATACTTGGGACAAGGCCCGGCTCAGGCTCACTTTGGCTTGGGCTCTGTCTCCATGATTGAGGAAGTGCGCGTGTATTGGCCAGCGACAGGCAGAGAGACGCGGCTGAGCGACGTGCCCGCCAATCAGGTTCTTGTCGTCAAAGAACCCCGCCACAACACCGAGGGTAAGGGCGACGCCCCAAGAAGAACATCGGTAGATATAGCTGACGTGTCGAAGTCCCAATGGCGACAATGAATATGGGTGTTTTGTTAAAATAGTGTTGCCGACCCTGCGGAGCGGCTCGGTTAGGCGCAAAAAGGGGAAATCGATCGCCAGTGAACCCTCCCAAAATCTGTGTAGAGTGAACGATTGTCTTTGGGGTTGTCGCTTCGCGATTCGCGCGGTCCCTACCGGTGTTGAGCGTAGACAACCCCGTGGGTGCGCAATAAAATAGTCGCCAGATGAATCGAATAGCGCTCTTGGAATGCATACAGTTCTTGGCTCTAGCCGCAGTTTTGAGCTTCGTGCCTCAGGCCGCGGCGCAAGGTAACCAACCCAACATCATCCTCTTCCTGGTGGACGACATGGGGTACGGCGACGCCGGCGCTAATGGACAGACGAAGTTCACCACGCCGAACATCGATCGCATGGCGGCCGAGGGGATGCGTTTCACAGACTTCTACGCGGCGGCACCAGTGTGTGCTCCCTCGCGCACGTCGCTCCTCCAGGGGCTACACACAGGTCACGGGCGGGTCCGGGACAACGACGCAACGCGCTTGACCAACACCGATGTGGCCCTCCCCACAGTGCTAAAAGAAGCCGGGTACAATACCGGAATCATTGGTAAGTGGGGGATTGGTGAGAGTTCGCCCGACGACAGCCCCAAGACTCACGGGGTAGATTACTTCTACGGCTATATCAACAACTATCACGCCCACAATTTCTACCCAGAATTCATCGTCAAGAACGGTGAGAAGGTGCCATTGGGGAACGTCTGTGCTCAGCAATGCGGCTCGGGTCTGAAGGAAGGTTCGGGTGTCGCCGGTGCCATGCACCCGGACTACGTGCCCTTCCTGCTTCGTGACGAGGCGATGGCCTACATCGAACGCAGCGCCAAGCTGCCGGCACCGTTCTTTCTGATGTATTCGCTGAACATTCCGCATACCAACAACGAAGGGGGTTATGACGGTCACGGTCAAGAAGTGCCCGACTACGGCGAGTTTGCCGCTCAGAATTGGCCCAAGGCTGAGCAGGGGTACGCGCAGATGATGCGTTACATCGATAACGATGTGGGGCAGATGCTAACGCTACTCCGTACGCTCGGCATTGACGAACACACCCTAGTCCTGTTTACGTCTGACAACGGCCCACACGCCGAAGGCGGTCACGATCCCAATTTCTTCGACTCGAACGGACCGTTCAGTGGAATTAAGCGAGACGTGACCGAGGGGGGCATTCGGGTGCCTATGATTGCGCGCTGGCCAGGCGTCGTCGCTCCGGGTTCGGTCAGCGACCACGCCGGTTACTCCCCGGATTTCATGCCGACGTTTGCTGCGCTGGCTGGCATCACCCCGCCCACGCCTACCGACGGCCTGAGCATCGTTCCTACGCTCTTAGGCAAGCCGGAGCAGCAGGAGCAGCATAACCACCTCTACTGGCACCTGCAGGGGAAGGAGGCCGTGCGCGAGGGGGATTGGAAGCTAGTGGGTGGGGCCCTCTACAACCTCGCGGCCGACCCGGGTGAAAAGACTAACGTCGCAGCGGCCAACCCTGAAGTCCTGCAACGTCTCACTGGCTTGATGGGCGCGGCCAACACCGCGCCGGTGAACGTCACCTGGACCAAAGAAAAAGTTCCGCCCGTCGGGCCCCCACCCAACGGTGGAAGCGGCGGCGTGGGCGGGGGTAATGGCGGCGGGGGTAATGGCGGCGGCGGTACTGGCGGCGGTACTCCGCCTGAGCCCCCTAGTGGGGGAGCTGGAGGGGTACCCGGGGAACCGCCCCCCAACCCGAAGCCCACCACCGGACCAGGTCCGATAGACCCCCCTGTGGGCGGCGATTCCTCGGGCGGGACGCCTGCCGCTGCCCAGGCCGGCGCGGAAAGCTCGGGCTGCAGCGTGCGCTCGACCGAGGGTACACCCGGGTGGACTGGTCTGTTGGTGTTTGCCGCGGCTGCCATGCTCGGCGGGTCTCGCTACGGTCGGAGAGCCCCGCGCCGGTGAGTGAGTCATTGCTGAGCGCTCCAGTGACGAAACCCACCAGCAGAAATTCATCGAGGACTGCACCACTTCGCTGCCGCCGTCGCGGTTAACCGCGCAAAGAGAACACCCGCCGCGGCTGACCACGATGTCTGAGCCGGGGTGGGGCCGCCATCAGGTGACATGCCAAGCGTCCGCAGCGGCGTGCCTAGCGCACGAGCAGAGCAGGGCTACGACACGAAATCTGAGGGGAGGGGCTTTCAATCGTTAGCGCCCTATGGGCACGTCCGCGATCGGTCGTCGCCCAATGTTCTGGACGGCGGCATGTCCGCAGCCTCGCACGGACAGTAGAATAGCGAGGGGGAGCAAACCGTGCACAAGGCGGACCATGGTTTCAAAGTGCCCGATCGAGAAGGTTTCCCAGAATAACTCAATACGCGTGATAGTCACCACTCGCGCGAGAGCAGTCGCAAAGCCCCAAACGGCAGCATAGGCGAGCGTCGCATGAAACCACGTCGCATTGCGCTTGTCGTCGGCGTCCCACGACGCGGCGGCCCACACCAGGGCTGTCGCGACCCAGAAATCGAGCAAGCCGGCAACTAGCAACACGCTCTTGCTCAGGGGATGAGACAACCCCAAGCCGCGTGAAAGCATATCCACGAAGGACTTCGGTGTCTCGTAGTATCCAACTGCGTAAAGGCCGTGACCCAAGAACGTCAGTGCAACAGCCACGCACATCATTCGGAGGACGAGCCGGGGACCCGCCCCGCTCGTCGCACGTTCTTTGGAAAGCAAGATCACGAAGACCACACAGCCCACTTGGCTTGCGTACTCAATCAGCTGCCCAACTCGCCCGTTGTGCTCCAAACAATACAGGCAGGCGAGGCCGGTGAGCGCGACGGCACCGGTCCACAGTGCGCCACGCAAGACGCGTGGATAGGCTGCGCCGCCTCCTTCGCGCACTAGGAGAGCGGCGACCGCGCATGCCCCGTACAGGCCCCCAACCCCGTATCGCACACACTCCAAGGCTTCGCCGGTGAAGAACGCCCGATACGGCGGCTCGTGGACCAGGTGCTGCCAAGCGCGACCCCAGAAGACGAGAACAGCGGCAAGCTGCAGCAGGAAGAATTGAAACGAGGATCGGGTCATGGAGGCCAGGCGCTGAGCGGCACGCTTCGCGCTCCTTCTAACGACGGACCAGCAACCCAAGGCGGACGCGCTATTTCGCTCGGGCGGGCGAAGTAGCAGCCGCCCGCGCTGGGTAGAGTTCGGAAATCCCATGAGAAACTAGCCTCGTATGAGCTCTCCGGTTCGGCGGCTCCAACGCCGAGCCGAGGGACGCCGAGGGGCAAACAGCGGGTCGGTGTCGCTCCTGTCGGGCCCGCGATCATGCGCTAGCTCGCAACTGAGACAACGGACTCCAGAAACGCCAAATCCAGCGGTTTTAACGCTGGATTCAGAGTGCCGAAAGGCGGACTTGAACCGCCGACAAATGGCTTATGAAGCCACTGCTCTAACCGACTGAGCTACTTCGGCAAAAGGGGCCGGGAATATGTCTGGCGAGTTCCAGTCTGTCAAGGTGCCGTGTCGCACGCTTTCGCGCCTTGAAACGAGCACCTTCTGTCGGGTGCAGCTTGGAGACTATTCTTTGCCGAAAAGGTCCTGGATCCGAGAATCAAGGGCCACGGCTATCTTGTACAAACTCGAAATCGACGGGCTCGACTCGGCTCGCTCTATTTGCGAGAGCAAAGAAATA
>JBDKJZ010000366.1:0-6219 GCA_039796375.1 Pseudomonadota bacterium | reverse complement strand
TGAGCACAGCAAGACCACTAAAGCCAAGCTTGTCGACTGAATCAGGTAGGAGAAGCCCGAAGACTCCTAGGGCTACGGCGCACAACCCCACCAGGGACGTTATCGATTTGACGTTTCGCGAGCGATAATAGAGCTTCTTGAGTTGGTCGAAGGGCAAGCCCTGCAGCTTACCGGTGCTCTCTGGGTCGGCATGAAGTTGGGTTTCTGGAGCTGAGTAGGGGTTGATGGCGTTCATAGATTCGGAGCAACCTAGCCAGCTCAAGAGCCCGCGAGTTGACCGATCGTCCTAGACGTGGTTTCGCCGGCCAGCGGCGAGCGCGATGGCCCTCTCCAGCGCAGCTTGGGACGCCCGGACGCCGATCAACGTATTGGCACCCCAGCACCTTGCCTACTGTTCCACCTGCGGGAGTCGTAGGAATTATGGCGGTTATCACCGAGCACCCAGACTTCACCAGGCTGAACGACGAACGGTCCCTGGCGTGAGGTGAACTGACCGTCTTCGAACCAAACAAGGTAAGACTGACCGCCCAGGAACTCGATAAACAGGCTTCCGCTTCGAGTCTCGTCGTTTGTGGGAAGTTCATGCTTACCCAAGGGGCAACTGGGAACACGCCAACCGTTGATGATCGGGCGGCACCCGTCTTCTAATTGTCGAAAAGTCGTCGTAACTTCAGGAGAAGAGATGGTGGTGTCCTTCAGCTCCACCAGATAGCCGCCGCACTTGCTGCGGGGCTCGAGCTTCGGGCACTCCATATGCAGTGGGTTCAGCTAATGAACAACATGAGGCAAACGTGGACTCCTGCGGTCAGGTGCCTGATAGCGCCCTCGTGGTGCCTAGTGGCCGCCCGAGGCGAGGTAGACGTCGCATCTTCCTTATGGGCCGGAGCGCAAACTCGTATGTTGCTCGGCCCTCCGAAGCAGATCGAAATATGAGCTACCCGTCCGAACAACAATGCCCACATCGCCCAGCGGGTGTGTAAACCGCCACAGCGTCTACCAACCACCATCACCACGTAGCTGCACAGCTTCGGACCGAGGCGACGCCCCGCACCCCAGACCGACAGCACCAAGAGCTCGTCGCCATTCATGCCAAAATAAACCTGCGTGGCCGTTTTCTTCAAGAGCGCGCGCCGGACCGGAAGTTGCCACGGGTAAATGACCGGCACGCCGCGCCACCTCTAGAACTAAGGCATCAGAAAACCCGATCCGTTGACTATCGCGAAACGAAGCGAGCGCTGCAGCCACCACCTCAGGAGACTCGAGGGCAATGGTCTTGTGCTGCAGGAGCATGTCGATGACCACCCCCTGCTGCTTCAGTCCGAGTTCGAAGGCGCGTTCGAGGACCCAGATCGCTTCCTGCAAGACCAAGAGAGAAACCCACGCCCCTTCGGACACGACAGCATCCGCGAGCAGGACTTGCACATCGTCGTCGCGGGCGATGACCCGAACGAGAACACTGGGATCAAGGGCGCGCATGATTCTGCTTCAAGTGGGCCCCGATCGCGTCGTCCATTTCGTCGACAGAGACCTTGCGCGGCTTCTTTCCTCCGAATGCAGCAGCGTGAATATCCTCCGAGGAGAACTGCCCCGCCCTGCGAACCTAAGGTCCCACTCGATGGTGGACCTTTGACGCGCGAGCGCGGCTTCCGCGCCGCTGGTGAAGATGAGCAGCACCCGCGACTTCCTGTCTAGGCGGCTGGACATTGGCTAGATCCGTTGACAGCAATAAGGAACACTATCAGTCGCCTTTCGCAAGCCACGGATACCAATGTGAGGCCAACACCAGCAGAAGAAGACCCATTTCGTAGCCTTTTGCAGACAACGGATTACTGCGTCACCCGAGCACTCGCATTCCGCTCTCCCCCATCCGCGGCTTCCCACTTGCCAACTAACCGGGGGCGCAATCAGCTCTGACGGGCGAGCGCTGCTTCCGCACCGCTGGTGAAAATCAGCAGCACTCGCGACTTTCGCTCAATACGGCCTTCGCGCAGCGCTCGGCGAAGGCCGGAGACCGTCGCAGCGCTCTCGTAACCACCGGTCATTCCCAGCCGACCCAGATCCTTAAAGTCGCCCGCGATGGCGGTTTCACTGACGCTCACTGCGTCACCTTTGGAGGCTCGCAGAATCCTGAGGATCTCGTGACCCATGATTGCCGCGGGGACATCTAAGCCGTCAGCTAGCGTTCCCTTTGACTCCACCTTGACGACGTGATCGAAGTTGTTCTTGAAGGCCTCCACGACGGGCGCGCAGTTTTCGCTTTGAATGGCGAACATTCTCGGAAGCGCGCCGCGCGGATTGAGGTCACCGGTTTGTTGCAGCTCGCCGAAGGCCTTCCAGATCCCGACGAGGCCTGTGCCCCCGCCAGTTGGGTAAAGGATCGCCTCGGGCAGATCGGCGCCGAACGCTTCGGCAATCTCAAACCCGAGCGTCTTCTTGCCTTCGAGCCGCCCCGGCTCATAGAACGTGGACAAGTCAACCAGTTCGCCACTTTGCAGCGCTTCCGCGCAGCTCTCACGCATAACGGCCCCGGCATCCGCGATGTTGCGACCCGCGAACTTCACCTCAGCGCCATGCCAGGCGGCTCGGCGATGGTACACGCCGCCCCGACACGTCTCTGGCATCCACACCTTACATGGCGCCAAATTCAGGCGAGAACAAAAGAGCGCAGCTGCTACCCCTGCGTTACCTTGTGTCGGTAAGCAGAATCGATTGGCCCCAAGTGAGGTCGCAAGTAACACGGCCACGCTTAGGCCGCGGTCCTTGAAGCTGCCCGAGAGATTCGTGTGCTCTCCTTTGATAAACACCTCTACGCCGAGCCTTTCGCTCAGCCGCGGGTCTCGAAAGGTGGGCGTGCTACCTACTGAGTAAAAGTAGTGTTCGGGGGCTCGCGCGATTGGGAGCAGGGCGCGGTAGCGCCACAACGAGGTCTCGTCTTGCTTCACCCAACCCGGCCGAAGCTGCTCGGCACGATAGTGAATCATGACCGGTTTTGCCGGCGTGCAACACCGGCACAGCCCAAGCGGGGGCGTGAAGTCGAACGCTTGGGTCTGCCCCGAGAGCGAGCAGCGAACGTCTTTGATCAGCGGGTTCAGCGCGGGATGCACGCGTTCAGTGTAGCTAGGAGAGGGCGCGTGCGGAATGGCAGTTTTTGCGTACTATCCAGTGACAGCGGTTCCGGAGCGGCGCGCCTCGCGCAAGAAGTACCCGCCTGCACCCAAGAGCGCGACTGCGCCGACGACTGAAAGCACGTAGTTGAGCAGAATGAAGAACTCCAAGCGCGAAGCCTCGCGCGCGAACATGTCCTTATAGAGCTGCATAGCCACCGAGCCGCTGTAGCCCACGGCGTCTGCGAGGTTGATAGCGAACACCGCGGTGCCGGTAAAGCGGGTTGCTGCCATGATCCGGTCGAACAAGAATGATCCGAACGGGACATAGCTCAAGTAAACACCCAGTCCGACCAGGACCATCCAGACATCGCCTCGAAACAGTCCCCACTTCAGCCCCAGGGTGGCGAGCCCGAGCAGCAGCACGCCGAAAGTCATGATTCCGAACAGGACCACTAGCCCCCGACGGTGCTGCTTGACCCAGCCGAGCGCTGCCATCAGCGCGAGTACACCCACCGCGACTAGTGTCTCGGTCTGGGTGAAGAGCCCCCGCTGGTCACCAAGCCCGAGCTCCTGAAAGAGTTCCACACCGTAGTTGTCGCGGAAGTCACGAAACGCCGTTAGGATTAGGTACACCAGCATGAGCAGAACGAGCCCAGGCCAGAACCGCCTGAAGAAGGCTCGTCGAGCTTCGCCGGTCATTGGCGCTCGCTCGGTGCGCTCCGCCACATCTGCGACCGCAGGTTCAGGCGTTCTGTTGAGCATGAGCGCGCAGGCAACGAACAGCGGCAAGAAGATAGCGCCAGCGGCGCTCGGCATCCAGTACTCGCTGACGCCCCAGTCCGTCATCAACCAGCGGCCGACGTCCTTAACCACCCCGCTAGCTACAATGAATGAGCAGCTCAGCCCCGCCAGCAAGAACTCGCTGCTCCGCCGGCCCTCGAGATAGCGCACCACGAGCCCCCACACCATGCCCAGCGGAAGCCCGTTCAAGAACAGTGCTGCTACCTTGTACGGTGTTGGCACCACCGCGAAGAGCACCAGTGCGATCTCGGCGGCGGCTATCAAGCCTAGGAGCAGGGGCAACCTTCCCGCCCGGGACAGCTCAGTGACGACACGGATGCCGATGTATTTGGACGCGGTATAGCCCAGTATTTGAGCGATGACGTAGACGGTCTTCAAGTCCAGTCCAAGAAACCCCGCTCCTTCGAACGTCGCCGCGGCGAACGGTTTCCGGAACGCGTACATACAAAAGTAGGTCCCGAACGCGAAGCCCACGGCGCCCGCATTGAGCAGCCAAAAGGGCCTTTGCGGCTCTTCGCGCATTGAGCGGACCAGAGCACAGGTTGGCCTCATCGACAAGGCACGCCTGCCGCTGAGGTATTTGGGGTTGATTCCGAGTCCGCGGGGTCCATACAAGTGCTCATGCAGACCGTTGTCATCAGTGGGGCCAGCGGCTTGATCGGTGGAGCCCTGTCAACCCATTTGCAGACCCTGGGCTGGCGTGTGCGGCGCCTGGTGCGGCACCACCCAAACCGCGCCGATGAAGTCCGTTGGGATCCCGAGGCCGAGACGGTCGACAGCGAGGCACTTGAAGGCACCGCCGCGATCGTCCACCTAGCGGGCGAACCGATTGCGGGTTATTGGACCGCAGCCAAGAAGCGGGCCGTGCTTCAGAGTCGCGTGAAGGGGACCACTACGCTGGCTCGAGCTATCGCGGCACTGCAGAGTCCGCCCTCGGTCTGGTTAAGTGCTTCTGCCGTCGGGTTCTACGGGGATGCGGGGGAGCGCGAGCTGATTGAGAGCGACCCGCGCGGCGCCGATTACACCAGTGAGGTTTGCGTCGCGTGGGAGCGCGCCGCCGACGCCGCGCGCGAGCGCGTTCGTGTCGTCCACCCGAGAATCGGCATCGTGCTGACGGCCCAGGGCGGCGCGCTCGCCAAGATGTTACCCGCATTTCGTGCCGGCATCGGCGGCAAGTTGGGGGATGGGCACCAATACATGAGTTGGATCAGCTTGGTCGATGTGGTCCGCGGCCTGCACCACTGCATACAAACTGAGGCGCTGTGCGGACCGGTGAATCTCGTAGGACCCGCACCTGTGACCAACGCCGATCTCACCGCGGCACTCGGTCGGGTGCTTCGACGTCCCGCGCTTGTTAGTGTTCCGAGGTTCGCTCTGAAGCTCGCAATGGGTGAGTTTTCAGAGGCTCTGCTCGCTTCGCAGCGCGCGTTACCCAAGGCGTTGTTGGATAGCGGTTTCCGTTTTCAGCATCTCGACGTGGAAAGCGCCCTGAATGCCGCGCTCAGGGGATGAAAGACGCAGACACTCAATCGAGGACGTGCTCGTCGTTTGTTTCGAGCGCGCACGCGCTGCCCTTAAGAGAGCCGTTCGATAAACCAGAACAGGCCCACCCCTGAAATCAGCGCGCACAGCGGGGCGAGCACCCAAGTCTTGTAGAAGGGGCGGGGCCTGAGCCCGAAACACAGCGCTGCACCCACTGCGGCGACGCAAAGCTGGCCGCCCTCGACGCCGAGGTTGAACGCCAGAAGGGAGCTGAAGAGGGCGCCTGGGTCCAGGCCGCGGGTTGCGAGGGCGGCGGCGAAACCCAAGCCGTGCAGAAGGCCAAAGAGAAACACGACTGAAGACCGACGCCAAAGCGCTAAGCGCTGGGACTTGGGTCCGTTAGCTGCACCCGCGCGATCAAGCCACCAACCCAATAACAAGGGCTCGATACCGACGTACACGATTGAGAGCGCGATCAGCGGCTCAATAATCCTTGAATTGGCGCTAACCGCACCGAGCGAGCCGAGGGCAAGCGTTACTGAATGGGCGACGGTAAACACGCTGAGCTGAAGCGCCAGACCGCGCAGCCACGACCACCTCCCGGGGAGCAACGTGTGGGAGAGGAGTAGCCCAACAACGAACAACATGTGGTCGGCGCCGTGCGGGATGATATGGCGAAACCCTAGCGTCACGTACTCCCAGAAGGTGAGTCTGAAGCGTTCAGTCTTGGGGCGATTCTCGGGCTCAGCTGAGAAAGCTTTCCGATCGACGCTGGCGGAGGCAACCGCGCCAGGTGAGCCTGCGGCGGGGGCTTGGGTTCGCACGCGGG
>JBDKJZ010000365.1:0-6229 GCA_039796375.1 Pseudomonadota bacterium | reverse complement strand
CGATGGCGAAGGAGTCGGTCGCGAGGGCTTCGATGTCGAGGGCTTCGATGTCGAGGGCTTCGATGTCGAGGGCTTCGATGTCGAGGGTGCATCGGTGGCCCCATCGGGCGCAGTCAGGCCGCCCTGGGCCGCCTGACCTTGGCTGCTGCCATCCGCTGAGCTCTTCGCGCCTCCGGACCCGACAGAGGGCGCTGCACCCGGAGCACTGGCGTCTCTGGGGCTCAGCCCCGCATCCGTCGGCCCGAGCTGACCTGGGGCAAAGGTGAACGCCGTCTCGTACACCTTCGACCACAACTTCCCGGTCAGGAAGAAGTGCTGCGTCGCAGGATCGTACGCAATCCCGTTGAGCACGTCCGCGCCCGGCTGCTCTCGGGCGAGCTCGGAAGCATCGACTTGGGTGAGCACCTCGCCACTCTTTGGATCGATGCGCAGGATGGTGTGGGTCTGCCACACGTTCGCGTAGACCAGCTCTCCTACGCACTCGAGCTCATTCAAGCGAGTGACGTCCCGTCCCGCGAGCTTCACTGCGACCTGACCCGTCAACGCAAACGTCTTCGGGTCACGAAAAAAGAGCGTGCCGCTCCCGTCGCTCATAACGAGCCGAGCGCCGTCATAACAAAGACCCCACCCTTCGCCGTCGTAGCGAAAACTGCCCTGGGACTTGAACGTCTTCAGATCATAGCTGAACGCAACCCCACTCTGCCAGGTCAGCTGAAATAGCGTGTCACCCACCAGCGCGAGTCCTTCGGCGAAGTACTCTTTTCCGAGGTCTACCCTGCGCACGACAGCGCCGGTCCTCGGCGTCACTTCACGCAGCGACGAGCGGCCGTTTAGACCGGTGCTCTCGAAGAAGCTTCCGCCAGAGAGGAGTAGACCTTGAGTGAAGGCGCTGGCGTCATGCGGACTGGTCGCGATGACGCGAGGTTTGACGACGGGCGGCTCCGAAACCAGCGCGAACGCCCCTGAAGAGCACAACAACATCGCGGGGATCCAGCACAAGACGCAACGTGTTCGCACCGCCTGGAGCTTAGTCGACCCGGCTAACGCACGGAAGCGGGCGCGAACTCCACCCCGGCCGCAGAGCGGGCACCGCTCACCGCGAAAACTGCAAGCGGCGTGCCCCCCGGGTCCCCCAGTAAGGAGCCCGTGCAGGTCGGCTAGACTCTCTCGACGCTGACTACGCCGGCGACCTTGGCGAGTGACCGCATGAGCGCACGCAGCTGGGCAACATCGCTGGCCATAAACGTGAACACGTTTTGAGCGTTGCCGTCGTCCGAGGCGCGACAGGTGGCTTCGCTCAGGTTGATCTTCTGACTGCTGAATGCTTCGCTGACCTTCGCCAAAATGCCGAAGGAGTTGATGGTGGTTACCCGCAGCGACACGGGGCGGTTGATGGCCGGGCTGGAGCTCCACCTGACCTCGACACGCCGCTCGGGATCGGTGGTGTCGAAGGCTTTGGTGCAGTCCCGACGGTGGACGCTCACGCCCCGGCCGCGCGTGACGAAGCCCATGATCGGGTCCCCGGGCAGCGGATTGCAGCACTTCGCGTAGCGCGCGAGTACGCTGTCCAGCTCGTCGACTCGTATGCCACCTACTTGTATGCCGCCAACGTCGCGGCCCGTGACCTTACGCACGATCTTCTCAAGGGCGCCAGTGGCCAGCGTAGCGCCGCCCGCCTTTCCGCTCGCCTGCTCCTTCAGCTGTTTGACAAGCGTCACCACCTCCAGCGCGTCGTGCTTGCCAAACCCAATCGCAAGCAGGAGCTCGTCGGCATCCTCCGCCTTGAATGCCTCGAGCACCTCGGTCATCACCGCGCTGTTCTTGAGCAGCTTCGCAAGGCTCATCCCGCCCCGCTGCATCTCGGTTTCGAGCAGCTCTTTCCCTAGGTTGATGCTCTTGCGGCGGTTCTGGATGCGCAGGTAGTTGCGGATGCGGTGGCGCGCGCGGGGCGTGACGCAGCCCTCTAGCCAGTCCTTGCAAGGAGCTTGTGCGTCGTCAGTCAACACCTCTACGACGTCACCGTTGCGCAGGCGATGGCGCATGGACACCTGTTGCCCGTTGACGCGGGCGCCCACGCAATGGTCCCCCAACTGGCTGTGAACGCTGTAAGCGAAGTCCAGCGGAGTCGAGCCTCGCGGAAATACCCGCAGATCGTTCTTAGGTGTGAACACGAACACTTCATCGGCGCACAGATCGCTCTTAACGATCTCTAGGAACTCAGCAGGGTCCTTTAGCTCTTTCTGGAAGATCTGCATCTCCTGGAGCCAAGAGTACTTCGACGCTTCGTCAGGGCGCACTCGCCCTGAGAGCTTGTGTCGGTTTTCCCAGTGGGCCACAACGCCCTGCTCTGCCACGCGGTGCATTTCGGGCGTGCGGATCTGGACCTCAAGCCGTTGTTTTCCGGGACCGATAACCGTGGTGTGAAGCGACTGATAGCGGTTGGGTTTCGGAAGCGCGATGTAGTCCTTGAAGCGCCCGGGAACCGGCGTCCAGCGCGAGTGCATCACGCCCAAGCTCGTGTAGCAGTCGGAAGAGGACTCAACGCAGACCTGAAACGCGATCAAGTCATGGAGTTGTTCGTAGGTGCAGTTGACCGCGCGCATCTTGCGGTAGACGGAGCTCACGTGGCGTGGACTCCCCTGGACCGTGCACGAGAACCCGCGCTGCCCGAGGAGCGTCTCGATCGTCCTGCCTACGCCCTGAATGTACTTCTGGTGGTCTTTCTCGCTGGCTTCCAGCTTGCTAACGATTTCCTTGTAGACCTCCGGCTCAAGGTAGCGAAGCGAGTGGTCCTCAAGTTCCGCCTTGACGTTATGCATCCCCAAACGATGCGCAAGTGGCGCATAGATCTCCTGAGTCTCTCTGGAGATTCGCTCCTGGCTCTCGACCTTCATGTGCTCCATCGTGCGCATGTTGTCGAGTCGGTCGCACAGCTTCACGAGTAGCACTCGCACGTCGCGCGCCATCGCGACGACCATCTTTCGGAAGTTCTCTGCCTGCCGATCTTCCTTCGCGTAGAAATTGATCTTGTTGAGCTTGGTCAAGCCATCAACGAGCTCCGCGATCTCACCGCCGAAGCGGCCGTCGATCTCCTCGATCGGCACTTCGGTGTCTTCGACCACGTCGTGCAGCAGCCCGGCGCACACGCTGGCGATATCGAGCTGCATGTCCGCGATGTTTTCGGCGACGGCCACAGGATGAACGAAGTACGGCTCCCCGCTCTTGCGGGTTTGAGCGCGGTGGGCGTGCTGCGCGAAATCGTACGCCTCTAAAACGACCCCTAGATCGGCGCTCGGCAGGTAGCCCTGAACGCGCTGAACTAGCTGTGGACCGAGTAACATAAGGGCTAAGGTGGGGCCTTTTCGGGAGATGCGAAGAGCGAAGGTGAAAAAATTACCACCTCCCGCTACAACAGCCAAGCGCGATGCAGAGCTTCGGGATCTACGTTCACTTTCCTTGGTGTCTTCAGAAGTGTCCGTACTGCGACTTCTTCAGCATCGCTAAAAGCCGCCCGGAGATCCCGCAAGAAGCCTACACGGCAGCCATTTTACGCGAGATCTCCGCGCGACGTGCCCAACTGGGCCAGCTTCGAATCCACAGTATTTTCGTCGGAGGCGGCACGCCCTCCCTGTGGGAGCCGGCGAAGTTAGGCCAGGTTTTGGACAAGATCTCCCAGCTGTTTTCGCTGGAGCCGGAAATCGAGGTCACGGTCGAGTGTAACCCGAGCAGTTTCTCTAAGGAGCACGCTCGCCAGATTGTCTCGGCCGGCGCCAACCGCGTCAGTATTGGCGTCCAGAGCCTGAACGCAGAGCGCCTGAAGTTCCTAGGACGGCTGCATGACGGCCCCGCCGGGTTGAGCGCCGTAAGGCAGGCGCTGGACGGCGGGGTGCCGCGGGTCTCCGCCGACTTGATTTACGGCGTCTATTCGCAGGATGCCGACGCCGCCTGCGCGGAGGTCTCAGAGGTCGCGTCCCTCGGTGTCTCTCACTTGAGCGCGTACGCCCTCACGATCGAGCCGGGGACGGCTTTCGGCGCACAGTCCCGCAAGGGGCAACTACCGTTGCTCGCGGACGACCAAGTCGCACGGTCATTTAGCCAAGTGAGTGAGACGCTCACCGGTCATGGCTTTGAGCACTACGAAATCAGCAATTTCGCCAGGTCGGGTCAGCGCTCGCGCCACAACGTGGGCTATTGGCGCGGCGAGCCGTACCTCGGGATCGGCAGCGGCGCCTGGGGCACTCTCCCGGGCGCACCCTTCGCCACCCGCTATCGCAATACGGTCGTCGTGGAGCGCTACATGGGGCTCGGCGAAAACGGAACCACGACCGAGCTAGGGTGGCCCGACCCCCGAGACCCGAACGCCGTCGCTGAACTGGCAGGCTCCGGCAAGACCTACCAACAAATCGAACCCCTCAGCCAGGAGACGTTGCTGAGCGAGCGGCTGATGTTGGGACTGCGCTTAAGCGAGGGTGTCGACCTGCGAGAGCTAGAGGCCGATCTGGGCAACGATGTGCGCGTAACTCGGCGCGCGGCGATCGCCAAGTTACAAGCACGCGGGCGCCTAGCCCTTGAGGGGGACCGGCTGTGGATCCCGAAGGACGCGTGGTTGCTCGCTGACGGAACAATAGCCGAGCTGCTTTGACGCAGCGTAGCGCTTCGACGCAGCGTAGCGCTTCGACGCAGCGTAGCGCTTCGCCCTCAGAACGCGCCATCGCACACAAGCGCAAGGTAACCCAAGCCGCAGCCCACATTCAGCGCTGTCTCGGGTGACTCCGTCGACTCGCGGCTCTCGCTGGGCGCTAGACCGAGCGTCACGACGCCGACCAACGCGAGTCCCGCGCCAGAGGCATAGAGCAGCGTGGCCAACCGCTGCGCCCGAGCACGCTCTCTGTCTATCTGTTCGCACTGGTCACCGCGAGCCAGCGAACCGGGTTTCTCACACGCAGTGCTGTTCCACAGGAGCGCGCGATCTTCTCGTTGCAGGTGGTAGGGGACGGCCGTGCCCGCCGCACCCACCCCAAGTCCGAACAGCGTCCAGCCCACGACCAGGTATGGAGTCGCGCTGGTCGCAGTGGGCTCGGCTCTCAGGAGCTCAGTCGCCCGGACGGACGAGGTCGTGGGCGGACTTGGGTACTTGCCGTGCTCGGCGGGCGCTTGCGCGCTACCGAGCGTGAGTAGTTGGTTGTCGTGCTCGTCGAGCACGACCAAGAAGTACTGAAGGTAGCTATCGACGCCAGCGACTGGAAAGAAGGCTGACTGATCCCGCAACTGAACGGTCCACCGTGTGAAGGGAGAAGTCGGTGAGACACGAGCATGGAGTTCGGCGCTCTTGGCCCACGCTGCCCTATCGGAGACGCGCAAACGCGCGCCACCGGCAGCCGGGTCGAGACTGAGCGCGACGTCCAGCCGATCGCGAGGGCTGGCCTCTCCTTTAGCTTCCATGAAAGGCGACCTGAGCTTCGGGGAAAGCCCCGGGTCGAGGACAGTTGCTGGGTTCAGCAGCAGGACTCGCGTGAAAGCTTGTTTCGCCCCATCGGCGTCGTCCAACGCCGCGCTGGCGACCGCGATCAAGTACCACAGCCGCTCGACCGTGCTGGGTGACTGACTGCCTTGTTCCAGAGCGCTCTGCGCCAGTCGGCGCGTCGCGTCGAACTGGAGTTCTTGATGGGCTTGTTCGGCGCTCTGAACGGCGCGTGCAGCTTCTGAGGCGGAGACCCCCGCGATGCACGGGCGGGAGACCCCCGCACACAAGAGTGAGATCAAGAGAAGAACGAAATGACGCTTGAAAGGAGGCATCGGGCGGCGACTATTCAGTTGATACCGAGTTTGCGAACAATGGACTTGCCGGCGTCGATTTGCACCGTGTACCGGGTCATCAGACCTAGCTCCGGGTTTCTGAGCTCCAAGGTGTGTCGTCCGCTCGGCAACGGGACGCTGACGAGAGGCGTGACGCCCAGCCTACGTTTTCCAATCCTGACCTCCGACCAAGGCGCCGTGTCGAGCGTTAGGAAACCATCAGCGTGTTCCTGGGTGACCCCTTGAGGCGTCGATTCTTTCGAGACCGCGGGTAAGCTCTTGCGCTGCCAGCCGGCGTGCCGTGTCAGTGTCACCGGACCTACTAGCGCGCGCGTTCCGACCAGGGCTGGCGCCGATGTCGCAGCCCCTACAGACGTCGAGTGAACTGTCGCCGCCGCTTCGACAGCTGGCTGCGAATGCCAGACCGCCGGTT
>JBDKJZ010000364.1:0-6231 GCA_039796375.1 Pseudomonadota bacterium | reverse complement strand
GCGGCGGTGCTCAAGGGTTGCGCTTCTACGAACGACTCCCCGGAGCAGGCGAACACCGTTGTCGAGCCGTTAGCGGGTTTGCCAAAATTGACAAACCGCAGCTTGCGCTTCTCAGTGTCAGGGCACTTCTCCACCAAGGCTTCGCTTCCAAGACCCTTGCCCGGGTCGATGTAACACCAGCCGCTAGCGCTAGAGCCGTCGGGATTGTTCAGACACGACTCCCACCCCGCCTTGTCTTCAGCTTCAAGCACCTGCTTGATCTCGCATAGGCGGAAGGATTCGCAGGGTGCTTGGCCGGGGTCATCGCCACACTGGTTGCTAGCTTCTAGCGACTTCCGCACTTCCGTTGCCACCCCTGGATCCACCTCGCGACGTGCCTTCGCGGGGTCGCAGGGCGCAGTCTCGGAGGTCGCTTCAACGATCTTGCACGAAGCCGCGCCATCCTTCACGGCAAGCCCGCGAGGCAAACACTTGTCCGCGAGCTGCTCCTTCAGGCGCTCAACAATCGCCGCAACCGCGGGTCGGTAGCCGTAGTCGGGTGCCTCAGTTACCACAGTTTCTTTAGGACAGATTGAGGCCACGATCGCGTTCGCCCCGAAATCCTTTAAGACCTGCAGCTGGCGCTGGCTGGGATACGCCTTCGCATAGCGCTGAGTCAGATCGTAGGTCGTGGCGTCCGCCTGGCATAGGGGGTTGTTGGCGCCGGGCGGGTTATTCCCGCCGCTATCAGTAGAGCAGTCGCAGTTTGGAAAACCTGCACCCATGGGTGACATCTCCGGACAGATCTTATGCTCTTTCAGCTCGAAGATGCATGCGTATTGAAGATCGCGCTTCTGCGCGACATTCCATTCATGACCGTTGATTGCGTTTGCGAGCAAGCCCGCCTCAGGACCGGCCAATGCTTGTTGGGTCGCCGGGTTCACCCCGT
This sequence comes from Pseudomonadota bacterium, assembly GCA_039796375.1. Classification (GTDB taxonomy): domain Bacteria; phylum Myxococcota_A; class Polyangia; order Polyangiales; family Polyangiaceae; genus SZUA-265. Next base: position 5,303 of record JBDKJZ010000364.1, on the reverse strand, counting down.
TGCGCGGCTCAATCTGCTCAATCATAAGGGGGTCCTGTGGCTGTTGAATGCCGTTGGCGCTGGGGGGTCCCAGTAACCAATCCCAATTGATTTGTTCAGCTGAGGAGGCAGAAGGCTTGGCACTGCGATAAACCAGCGCGTCGGTGTCCTTAGCCGAAATCGCCACGTCCTGCCAAGGCACACCAACGATACCCGCAAGAAACACTAGCGACGCGGGGCGCGGTGGCTTACTGACCGCCGCGGGGTCTGCAACTTTGCGGGCCTCCAAGCTGAGGTCGACAAACAGCGGGTTATTCACCCGGTCACCCTCAGCACAACGAACGGGATCCAGGTTGTCCGCGGAGGGGCAAATGACCGGAGCTGTAAGCGCGCGAGAATAGCGCTCGACCGGGTAGAGGAAATCATGTCCAAAACGTCGTTTCTGAGCGAAGCAGCGTAAGTTGCTAGGGTCTTCCTCGGACTGTAAGGGGTACGAAGTCGACTCTTCACAGCCAACGGCGACACTCTTGCCGCTCGCGCTCATTCCGGTGGGACAGCCTTTTGCTGGCGCGAAGATGCAAGTTTGACAGCACGGGTCGTTCGGATCCTCCTCGCACTTGGCAGAGGCCTTCGGAGCCCCGCGCAGTTCGGGGTTCAAAGTCATGCGCCAGGACTGACCGCTGGCTTTGAACGAACAGTCGTTCTCGTCGGAGAGCATGATGATCGCCACTAGCGAGTCCGGTCTCAGAAACGCGGCTCGTTGCTGTAGAATGACCTTGTCCAATATCGGCGCCGGTTTGCCCTCAGCGTCGAGCGCCGTGGTGGGTTGCAGGCACTCGCCCTCTTGCTCGATACAGGGGAGCTTCACGAATGCCTCGTACGGATACGGGTCCACTAAGAAGCGGTACCAGGACTCCAGCGTCGCCTCAAAGCCGCACCCATTCTCGCCTGCCTCGCCGACCAAGTTCTTGAACTTGTCGGTGAACTCCCCGAGACCGGTGCCCTTCCAGTTCAAGAAATCTTCGCCCCCGGTAACGGCCGCGCCACGCGGGAGCGAGCCGAGCAACCGGGCCATATCGACGTTCTGCTCCGAGTGGTTCACCGTGGGGTCCGGAGTGCAAATCGCTGTTGATCCATATCCCCCCAAGCTGCTCGTCACGACGCCGATATGGATGTCCTTGATCGGCTCAAACTCACGAGCGCTGCCAGGCGGGCAAGCTTCGGTGGCCGTCGGGGGATGGGTCGTCTGCGCGCCGTTATTGTCGATACAAATCGGGCTGACGAAGCGCTTCACGAGATCCGGCAACGCCTCCTTGAGGATGGCCGTTTTGTCAGCCATCGAGGCGGAGTTGTCGATAACGAACAGCATGTCGATCTTGTCGACAGCGTTCTGCTTGAACGGCGTGACAAGCACGTTCGTAGTCTTAGGTTCACAGCTATTGCCGTTCGGTCCTTCACCACAAACGGGACGCTGCAGACACGCGCTGGTGCTGCCCGCGGAGACGACCAGCGCAGTGAGCGCCAGCCCCTTCTTCAGGGACGAGAAGCTGGGTAGATTCAATTTCATCAGGGATCCTTTTGGGCTGCGAATGCTGGCTGCATTAAACGCAAGGATTGTGCCGAGGAAAAGAGAAAGATTCCCCGCCGTCACAGAATTTCTCTGGCTACTAAGTTGTCAGTCGATGGCAACGACGGTGTCAGCCGCGGGGCTCGGTGATGAACTCAGGGCACGCAAGGCTCGCACGTGACCCCGGTGGACGCCCGGGACGGCCAATAAGGCCTCGTCGGTGGCTGTCAGGATGTTCTCGAGCGCCCCAAAGGCTTTCAGTAAGTTCGCTCGGGTGCGCGGGCCGATACCCTTCACCAGGTGGAGCGCCGAGGTGAACTGGCGACTTCGCCCGGAGCGCATCCTCGCGCGGTTGGCGAAGCGGTGCGCCTCATCACGCGCCATCGCCAGCAGGTAGAGCTCTGGGCTATTCGGCTTGAGGGGGATCGGGTTTTTCTGGCCGGGAAGGTAAACCCGATCGACCAGCTTGTCGCCGCTCGTCGTTTCACGCTCCTTCGCCAGACCCGCAAGCTGGAGTGTGAAGAGTCCCAGATCCTGCGCTACAGCCGCCGCGACGGACAACTGACCCCTGCCCCCGTCGACAACGAAGAGGTCAGGCAGCTCCCACTGCGACGGGGCCCCGGAAGCGGGCTCATCACGATCGCGTTTGCCTCGAGTAAAGCGGCGGCTCAGCACCTCATACATGGCGGCGTAGTCGTCGCCTTGCGTTTGGCTCTTGACGCGAAAGCTTCGGTATCGGTTTTTTTCGGGAACCCCGTTGTGGAGCGCGACCACCGCTCCGTAGGTGTCTTCCCCTCCAAGGTGCGAGATGTCTGTACACTCGATTCTACGGGGCAGCGTGGGCAGGCGCAGGCGCGACTGCAGGCGTGCCAGGCGCTCGTCAATGTCCTCACTCGCGCGGCGCTTCTCCGCAAACGCGTGTTGGGCGTTCTCTTGTGCGAGGTCCAACAGTTTGCGCTTTATGCCGCGCTCGGGTGCCAAGAGCAGCACCCGACTCCCGCGCCCAGCCTTCTTTTCGACCCCGCTTCCGGAGTCGGCCGCGCGTCTTTCGGTCAGCCATTCTTCGACCCCTGCGGCGCCCTCCGGCAAGACCGGCACCAGAATTTCGTCAGGGACGAGCCCGGTGCCCTCGCCGGCAGCGTACTGCTCCCGGACAAAACCTGCGACGACTTCGTCGTCCGGCACCTCGACTCGGGGGCTCGAGTAGCTGAGCGCGCGGACGACGCGCCCCTCTCTAACGCTCATCAAAGAGAGCTCGACGAGGTCTCCTTGGCGGTACAACCCGAGCACGTCTTGATCGAGATCGGTCACCGACACGACTCGCTGACTCTCGCGGACGAGCTCGACGGCCCTCAGCTGATCGCGATAGGTCGTGGCTAGCTCGAATTCCAGAGCCTGGCTTGCGCTAGACATCTGGACCCGAAGTTGGGCCGTGAGCTGATCGTGACGACCGTCCAGGAACAATCCCACGGCCGCGACCTGGGCGGAGTACGCCTGACGGTCGACCTCAAACACGCAGGGCGCGTCACAGCGACGGATCTGGTGCTGCAAGCAAGGCCGCCTGCGAGACTGAAGCTCACGATCGCTGCATGTTCGGAGCTTGAAGTGTTTTTCAACCAGATGCAGCGTGCGACGCGCCGACGTCGCTGAGGGGTAGGGCCCGAAGTACTGAGCGCCGTCGTCTGCGGGTTTTCTAACGAGATCCAGACGCGGCCAGCTCGCGTGAGGATCCAGCCTGACGCTCAAGAACTCTTTGTCATCCCTGAGCTTCACGTTGAAGCGCGGCTTCATCTCCTTGATCAGGCTGTTTTCTAGTATCGCGGCTTCCTTCTCGGATTGCGTGACGATCGTCTCCAGATCGCAGACCAGCGTCACAAGCGCCGGGAGGTACATGCGGTCGTCGCTCGAGTTCGTCTGAAAGTAGCTGCGGACACGCGAGCGCAGGCTCTTCGCCTTGCCGACGTAGAGCACGTCGCGTTCAAGCCCGTAGAAGATGTAGACGCCGGAATTCGCCGGCAGGTGGGCTAGCTTGGACTCCAGCGCGGCCGGATCTAAACGGGTCAACTTGGCACTTGGCAACTGGACTTCACTCCAACTCCCGAGGAGTATGTGGGGATGCTTCGCTCAGGGTTCGCGTGGATCTCGCTCAGCGTCGGCACGGGAGTGTTCGGCGCGAGCTTGATACTCTGGCAGCTAGCACAAAAACCGGTCGCGCGAGGTGTGCTTCCGCCCACTAGTTTGCTCGGTGAACCCCTGCTGCTGGAAGTCGGAGAGCCCCCGGGGTTAGATCCGGAGCTCCCGAGGCGCGCCCTGGCTAGGTTGCGCGACCGAGTGGGTGGGTTGTTCGTGCTTCAGTTGCCCGGCGGCACCCAAGAGCAGCTGGCCTATGGCGAGCTCGGCGTCGAGATCGACAAGGAACGCCTGGGGCAGCTCCTCCGCGATACCGTGGACAGCACCAGTCCGTTGTCACGGGTCCGGCGGCGTCTCGGCCTGAGCGGGGAGTTGAAGCTGCCGGCTCCGCTACGCATCAATCGTGGACGGGCATTGCCAACGCTCCTGCGGCTCAAAGACGAGTTCGACCAGACCCCCATCGACGCGCGGCTCGACCTCGCTGAAAGGAAGGTCATTCCAAGCCGAACGGGCTTACTCTTAGACATCGACCGCAGCCTGCTCAAGCTAGAGCAGGCTATCGCGTCAGGCGCTGAATCCAGCGAGCTGGTGTTCGAGGAACTTCTCCCGGCCCGGCGCACTGAGGAGCTCACCCACGTGCGCTTCGATCACGTGCTCTCTTCCTTCGAAACCCACTACGATCGGTCTCAGAAGTCCGCGGCTCGCACCTTCAATCTTAGGCTGGCCGCGTCCCGCTTCGATGGCTATGTACTCCTGCCCGGTGAGGTGTTCGACTTCAACCGGGTCGTGGGTCCGCGCGACGAAGCCAACGGCTACAAGGTGGCGACCGTCATCGCACAAGGCGAACTCGTCGACGGCATCGGCGGCGGCACCTGCCAGGTTTCCGGCACTCTGCACGGCGCTGCGTTCTTCGCGGGCCTCGCCGTCGTGGAGCGTTATCCGCACACACGCCCAAGCTCGTACATCAAGCTCGGTCTTGACGCGACGGTGGTCTATCCGACGATCAACTACCGGATCAAGAACCCCTTCGACTACCCCGTGGTACTCCACGAGACGGTCAAGGACGGCGTGGTCCGAGCCGAGGTCCTTGGGCCGCCGACAGAGAAGACCGTCACTTTGATTCGCCGAATTGACGAAGCGCTGCCGTACACCGAGGTCGAGCGCCCGGAGCCGAGCCTCGCTCGGGGCGAGCGGGTGCTCGCTCAGCGCGGGGTCGCGGGCTTCAAGGTCAAGCTCTATCGCATTATCAGGAATAGCGAGCACGCGGTCCGGGAGCGCTGGGACAGCGTATATCCTCCGACCACTCAGGTCGTCCGGGTGGGCACCGGAGGCGCCCAGCCGGCAGCGAAACCCAGGCAGGATCCACAGCCTGAGTACGTCGCTGACGAGCTGCTCGTGGTGACGTTGGCCCGAGAGGCAGGACAGCAGACGGCGCAGTTTAGCGAGTCTCGGGAGCCGGGCCGTTTCGGCCGTCCAGGTTGGACCGAGGAGGCCGGAATGCCCTTCTTCAAGAAGGACTAGAGCCGCAGTCGGCTGGTGTAGGCAGGCGTCGCCCTAACCCGGTTGCAGAGTCCGCTTCGTGGTGTGGGATAACGTGCGCCGCGCCCTGGGTGAGCTTTACGTTTTC
>JBDKJZ010000363.1:0-6235 GCA_039796375.1 Pseudomonadota bacterium | reverse complement strand
CGCTGCGGCCATCCAGACTGATGACTGCGCTCGCGCGTTCATTTTCAGCTTCGGCAGCAAGGCCCTGCGGCGCCCAATTGAGACGGCGGATTCCGACGCGTTGTTCGCGTTCTTTCTCGACGGAAAACAAGAAGGTTTCGCCTCCGGGATCGAGATGGTGGTGGCGGCGCTGCTCCAGCACCCAATGTTCATCTATCGCGTTGAGACCGGCGCTCCGGGCAGCGTCGTTGGACAGCCGGGTCTCCGTCAGCTCACAGGTCACGAGCTAGCGCAGCGGCTCTCGTACAACCTGTGGGGCACACTCCCAGACGACGAACTCGTGGCAGCGGCCGCGAATAGTGAGCTGAGCACGCCCGAAGGTCTACGGAGCCACGCTGAGCGCATGTTGCAGGACGATCGAGCCGCGCCGATGTTCGCGGACTTTATCGGCCAGTGGCTGTTCCTAGACCACTTGGGAAGCGTCCCCAAAGACGCCACCCTGCACCCGACGTACACAGCCGAGATACCCGGGCTGCTAAAGCAGGAGCTGCAGCTGTTCTTGCAAGACCAGGTGCAGAATGGTGGGGATCTGAACTCGTTATTCACGGCGAACTTCGGTTTCCTTAACGAACGCCTGGCGGCGTTTTACGGGGTCCCTGGGGTCACCGGCGAGGCGTTTGTCAAGACACCCATGCCCCCCGAGGCACAACGGTTCGGACTCATGACGTTCGCGGGCTTGCTATCGGTGGAGGGAACTGTTCAAGGCGTGAGTCTCTCGGGTTCAGCCCGAACTTATCCGATTGGGCGCGGGCGGTTCATCCGCGAACGCTTGGCCTGCGAGACTGTGCCGCCGCCCATCCCGAACGCGACGGAGGAAGCCGGGGCTAAGGAAGCCATCGATGCGCTGAACCAGCAGTACGGTGGAGGTGAACACGTACCACCCCGCGTATTCTTCGAAAAGGTGACCTCAACGAATCCCGTGTGCGCCAATTGCCACGGGTTCCTGGAGCCGCTCGGGTTTGCGCTTGAGACTTTCGGCGCAGATGGCCTCGCGCGCGCGAACGACATCGACGGCAGCCCTGCCCTCCAAGCGGGCAACTACGCCTCCCTGGGTAACCAAAGCACCGATCTGGTCGGTGCAATCTCGGGCCCCGCAGAGCTCGGCCAGAAACTCGCGCAGAGCGAGACGGTCAAAGCGTGTCTCGCGGATAACCTCGCTCAGTACACCCTGGGCCGCCGCTTGAAGTCAGAGGACTTCGAATGTCTGACTGGGGCCGCCGCGCCGTCAGCCCCTGGCGCCACGCAACTGAAGGAACTGTATCTCGGACTGGTCACGAGCGACCTTTATCGAGTACGCAAGTTCGATTGAGGATTGAGGTCGAAAATGAAGAGCTGGTTTACCGATCGTCGAACGTTCCTCCGAGGTGCAGGCAGCATTGCCATCGGGCTGCCGTTTCTCAATGCCATGTTCACTCCGGAGCAGGCGCGGGCCCAGGCCTTGCGGCGCCGCTTTATCTTGTTCAACGAGAACAACGGCAATCTTGGTGAAGTGTGGCGCCCCAAGGGTGGCTTGACTGACTTCCAACTTGGGGTCCTGCATGCGTCTTTGGAGCCATTCCGCCAGTACCTGCTGCCGATCGCCGGTTTGCACAATCCGGGGGGGCCCGGAAGTGATTCTCAAGGTGTTCATGCGCCTGGCATGGCCACCATCGCCACCGGCGGACGCCTAACCACTGGAGGCAAGTGGGGGACTGAGCAACAGGTGCTTGCCGAAGGTACCGGCATCTCCGATCCGACGAACTATTCGATCGACCAGCGGATCTGCGCCGATCCGGCATACCAAGGTCTGCTGGCTGCTCGGTTTCAGTCTTACCAGTTCGGCGTCCAGGTGTCGGACATTCCAGCAGCGTCTGCCCGCGTCAGCTACAAGTACACGGAGCAACCGAGGTTCATCAAGGGCACCGTGCCCCAATTCGACGGCACCCACGTCGAGAGTAACCCGCAGCGAGCGTTCCAGGATCTGTTCGGGGCGCTGCCAACCGGGCAAGAAACGCCTGGCGGCGGGGCAAACGCTGAAGAACAACTCGCCGCAGCGAAGCGTCAGATTGCCAAGCGCGGCAGCGTGCTGGACTACGTGGACCAAAGCTACACCTCGCTCAAGCTGAGAGTGGGCGTTGATGATCAAAAGGCGCTCGACGACCACCTCGCCCTGATCCGAAAGCTTGAGCTGCAGGTCGCTTCGATCCCCGGCACCGTGGCGGACTCAGCTTCGCTGAAATGCAACGCTCCAGACGGCGCAGCGTTACCCAGCGGCCGCGGGTGCATCGAGGAAGAACAGGGTACGAACCAAGGCCCAAATAACGTCGCAGGCTGTACCGGGGACTTGTTCGAGCCGATCGGCAAAGCGCAGATGGATCTACTAGTCACGGCCTTCAAGTGCGACCTAGTCCGCGTCGGCACGATGCAGTGGTCAATGGCGGGCAACCGCGTGGGCTTCGCTCATATTGGCGCAGATGGCGGAACCCATCATGACCTATCTCACCGTCAAGATGCCAAGCTAGTGACGATTCACACTTGGTACGCAACCATGATGGCCTACCTGCTGGGTGAGCTGCAGAAGGCGACGGAGCCCGACGGAAGCAACCTGCTGGACAACACCGGGATCGCTTGGGTCAATGAACTCGGCAAGGGCGCGGGGCATACCCACGACGACATCCCTTTCATGCTCCTCGGCAAAGCCGCTGGTGCGTTCAACCCGGGGCGCTTCCTGGACGGGAGCGGCCGCACCAACCTGGACGTCTGGGTCCAGGTGTTGAACGCGTACGGGATCCCCGTCGATTATTTCGGTGACCCCGACCGGGGCCGCAAAGAAGGTTGGCTCTCAGGGCCGCTGGTCGAGATCAGCTAGCCCACGGTGCTGGGGCTTCGCTGCAGAGTAGTCGGGGCGGGAGGTCGTGATACTGTCCTTCATTCCCCACACACAGGCCGCGATATCCGAGTGGCTCCCCTGTTGCCCTGGGATGCAGCTCCCAGCTCGTGCGGATCTCATCAACCTCGATTCGGAAGCCTAGGGCTTCAAGATAGCTTACCCCGCTCCGGTGTCGGATGAGCGACCAGATCGCCGAAGCACGCTTGGGCGTCGGGGCCCGTGGGTCGCCGCGCGTCCGAATCAGTGCTAGCGTGCAAGGTTCAGCCGTTCGGCGAAGCCCTTCAGCGAGAGCCAGCAGCAGCATTAGGCCTGGATCGAAGTTGAATGGTCCATAGCCCCGCCGACCAGCTACTGGTGAGCTATCCGATGTTGTCTGCAATCAAGCGCTGGGGTTCCGTTGAGCGAGATCCGCTCTACTCGGCGACGGACGCCGAGCTGGTCTCTGCGCTGAGCGCGTCGAATCCTCGAGCCAAAGCGATTCTTTGGGATCGCTACGCTCCGCGGACCAAATCGCTGCTGCGGCGCATTCTAGGACCTGACGCGGACGTGGACGACTGCCTACACGATGTATTTGAGGCGGTGTTTGTGCGCATTGGAACACTGCGGGATCCAGAGGCGCTGCGCCACTTCATCACGTCGGTGGCCATGCGCAAGGCGATCAGCGAGGTCCGCCGGAAGCGCCGTTTCCGATGGCTCGGCTTAGAGAAACACGACCCGCCGGATCCGACGTCGCTGGAATCGACGACGTCCGCGCGAGCGCTGCTTCGAGCGATCTATGGGGTACTCGACTCTTTCCCTCCGCGGGTGAGGGCGGCGTTCATTCTGCGCTATGTGGAGGGCCAGGGCTTGACGGAGATCGCAGACGCGCTCGGAACCTCAGCGACGACCACCAAGCGAGACATTGCACATGGTTTAGAACTGTTCACCACAGGCGCTGGCCAGTCCGCCGAACTTTCGCGCGTCGACCTCGACGGCTTACTTAGAAGGAGGCGCGCATGAGCTCAAAGTTCACCCCCGATTTGTTTGGTCAACTGGTACGGGAGGAGATCCCGGAACAGGACGTGCCGTCGCTTGAAGCGCGTTATCGTTTCGTGGAAAAAGGCCGTGCGGACTCGCACAGGCAGTGGCGCTTCTCTCACAGCTGGAGCTGGCGATTCGGATTGATGGGCGCCGCCGCCGTCGCTGCATTGATGGTATTCGTTATCGCTCAGCCCGCTGACGACTTAACCTTCCAGGTGATTCAGCAGGACGGCGCCGGCCTTCATGCGCAGGCCGTGATGGAGTTCTCTGATGGGTCGTCGGTGCAGTTGCTCCAAGAGGCGCGGGCCCGGGTCGAGCGCACCGAGCCGAATGGCGCACATTTGGTACTGCAACGCGGCAAGATCCACGTGAGCGTTGTCCCAAACCCGCTCAGCAGGTGGACCGTGAGCGCAGGACCCATCCAGGTGGCCGTCACCGGGACACAGTTCGACGTCGATTGGGATGAGTCCGGGCGCGTATTTGTCTTAGAGCTGATTCGCGGCGAAGTGCTGGTCACGAGCCCCCTCCGGCCAACGGCCGTGAGGATGACGGCAGGCCAAAAGCTAAGCATCGATTTGCACACGCAGAGTCAATCGTTGTCCGCCGGGGGGCAGGCCGCGGCAGTAGCTCCCGACGTGCGGCTCCCTGAAGCTGCGAGCAGTACCGCGACCGAGCCTGCTCTCGGTCTTGGCGAAGTGACCCCCCAGAGCTCTGCGCAGGCTGCCAGCCAAAGCGCGGGGGCACGGGTACCCGCGCCCACCTGGAAGGCACTCCTAGTGCAGGGCAACTTCGAGTTGGTGCTCGCGGAGGTCCGTGAGCGGGGCGTAGAGCGCTGCTTGAGAGGCTGCGAGCTAATCGACCTCGAAGCGGCTGCCGACGCTGCCCGGTACGCTGGGGAGACCGGACTCGCCGAACAGCTGCTCGGCGGACTGAATTCGCGATTTCCCCGCACGGCGGCTGGTCAAAAGGCCACGTTCCTCCTGGGCGACGTGGCGCAACGCCAGCAGGACCTCGCGGCCGCAGAGAACTGGTATCGGCGGTACCTTTCTCAGTCCCCGCAGGGGAGCTACGCCGCAGAAGCGGTAGGGCGACTCTTGGTGATGACCCGAGACCCCGCGCGCCAGCGGGAGCTGGCCGAGCGCTACCTGGAGTTCGGACAGAAAGGGGCCTATTCAGATCGAGCGCGCCGAGTGCTAGCGCGTTAGGCTTGGGGCAATGAGGTGCTCATGGGCTGTCGCGATAGCATCGCTCGCGACTCTGTTGGTTGAGCCCAGTTACGCCCAGTCATCGACCGCTCCTCAGCCAACGCTCACCGACGCGCCGCCACCAAGCGACGCGCCGCCACCAAGCCCTCTTCTGCAGGAGGCGAGCACCCGCGTGCTCGCCGAGCTGAAGATCGCTGTGATGGACCACCTCGCGCAGCTCACCCTCGGAGAAGACCCGTTCTTGATCCGCACTGAGTGTCCGAGAGTGGACATTGCACTCCAAGAGACACCACGAGAGCTGGTGGCGCGGGTCACGCTCGCTCGTGTCGAAGACTGTCTGGTGATGCAGCGCGATTTCGTATTAGGCCGAAGTGCCAATGCGCCGCACGCGCTCTCCATTCACGTAGCGGCCTGGATCGCGGAGCACGTTGACGGACCCCCGCTAACACCAGCACCGCCCCCACCAGTCGCCCAGCCAAAACCTCCAAAGCCCGCCATTCGCGCCGCACGAGCGAACGCCCGTGTTTGGACCCTCGGCGTTCAAGCCGTGGCGCTCAGTGGAACGGGCCACCTCGCTTGGGGTCCTGGTGTCACGCTTGGATACTCGCTAGCTGACCCGCTCCGGCTCGAACTGCAAGTCATGCCGTACGCAACCGCAGAGGTCTCCGTCGCACAGTCAACCGTGAATCTCCGGCGACAGTTCGGGTCCTTCGGAATGGTCTACGACCTCCTGACCACCCGCCCCTGGGCCATCCAGGCAGAGCTGGCAGCGGGCCCTATGCTGATTTCCGCTGCGGGTAGGCACTCGGCGCCGCTGAAAAACCGCGAACAAAGCGCGTGGTCTGTGGCCTCAATCCTCGGGATGGGCGCTACCGTACGATTCTCACCGGTTTGGAGCCTGCGCGGTGCCGTATCCGGCATGGCAGTGCTGCCCGCGGTGAGCGTAGGAATGCTGGACAAACGCGAGGATCTGGGTCAGCCGATGTGGGCGCTGCGTCTGGGTCCGGAGGGCCGCTTCTAGTGTCACTCTCTTGGACGCAATACGCGGTGTGGCTCGCGCTCACGTGCCTGTCGGTCTCTTGTGATCGCCACCTGCTCCAAT
>JBDKJZ010000362.1:0-6259 GCA_039796375.1 Pseudomonadota bacterium | reverse complement strand
AGTGACGCTGGCGACCAGTTAGGAAGACATCAACGGTGATCGGTACAGTCTTCGAGACTGTTGATCCAGTCCGAGACGACTTCAGCGCCCGGATCCAAACTGAGCGTCCCCAACATGGGCATTCGCGACAGTCCAAGATCTTGCATACGTTTCCAAATCATCGACTCGCGGGCGTTTCCACGGGCGACGCGAAGAGTGGGGATGAAAATATTCCCATAGCGTGCTTTGACATCGCAGAGCTGTGCCTTCTCCAGCGGAGTCTCCCAGCGCATGTCGATGTCGAGCTCCTTGGGGACCCAGCCACCGGGTCGGTGACAGTGGCTGCAGTTGGCATCCAGGTAACTTCGAGCTCGCTCCTCCAGAGTGCGCGACTCGTCCGTCGGATCGGCAACGGACGGCAGCTCGGAAGGGGCTGCGCGCAAGGGCGAGTCGAAGACGCCAAGCTTGTCCATCGCGTCCAGTTGGTTCATCAGCGTGCCGTCGTAGTTGATCTCTTTGTTCAGTTGGCTAGTCCGCGGCCCGACGACGCCGAGGTTACTATTGTGGCAGGCAGCGCAGCTGCTCTCATTCGGATAGAGATAGCGGATGGTCGCGCTGCCGCTCTTGGTGGCCACCTTCATGGGAGTAATTTCCCATTCAGTCGCGTCCAGCAGGCGCGCCTCTTGGGCGTCATCGTCCCAACGATAGGAGTAGAAATGCCAGCGGTCTTCGCCGCGCAGGCCCAAGCGGGTCTCAACAGGCCGCTTGGAGGCTGGGTTTCCTTCTTCGAATTCTACGCTGAAATTCTTGATCAACACGGAGCCGACCGGGAACTCCCAGAGGTCGGTTTCGAGAATTTTGATCTGGGTATTGGGTGGCACGGAGATGTAGCGCTCCTTGATCGCGCCGTCGGTCCACAGTGGCGAGTTCATTTCGTATCGGAAGATCCCGGGCGCGACCTGCATCTTTGGGACGTCTGAGAAACACCCAGTATCACTCAGCAGTTCGGGCGCCCACGCGCGCGTCCGGCCTCGCGCCGCGCCCGCATCGCCTTTGTCGAGCAGCGCGTCCAGGCCCTTCACTCCCCCGTCCGCGTCCGTTGGAGGCTTCAGCTCGAACTCACCGTCACCTTGGCGGAGCTTCATCATCTCTTCGGAATTCAAGCAGGTCTGAACGCTAGTGAGCGGCCCGAGCGGCCCGAGCTCCGGCGCCTCCAGCTTGCGGGCGCCAGCATCCAGCGTGGGCCCAGCATCCGTGGAAATCGACTGAGTGGGCAACGGCGGCAAGGACGCGTCTTCGGCGTCGGGCGAGGGGGCCGGGCGCGGGCCTTCACAGGCCAGCAGCGCTAACGGCAGCGCGAGCCATCCACGCAGAAGAGTCCTAGGTTGAAGGCGGTTGGAGGACGCAGGGTGTCGCATGGTTCGGTCGAGGCCAACTGCAAGGCATGTACCAAACGGGCCGCTTGAAATCATTGATGAAATGGTGCCCGCCTTGCCGGACGAAACGCACTGTCTGCGGCGCGGAGACCTAGCCCCTTCTCCGTCGTGCAATTCATGCGCTCTTGGCCTTCCGGTCGCGCGCCCAATAGACGACCTTCTCGATCGGGAAGAACGGCGCGAAGGCGAGCCCCGAAATCGGGTAAATAAAGAGGATGCTCATCACCTTGAGCACGCCCACGTGAAAGCCCCACGCGCCGAGGCTCCAGATGACCGCCACTCTGCGGTTGAGGAGCGCGAGCGGTGCCCCGAACTCGAACGCCAAAGTCAGGAACGCCAGCGGTGGGAAGATCCACGAATGCCGAACGATATTTGCGGCTAGATTTGGCGAGCTGCCTAGCTCGACCTTGCGCAGCCCGTCGAACGCGATGTGGATTCGAAGCTCTTCCCCGCCGCCCCAGTGCCACCCAGTGAATCTGAGTTTGGCGACACCCGCCAGCAGGTAAACAATCGTGGTCACGATGCACAGGGCGCGCAGCGGCCAACTGTACTGCCCTTGCGCCTGGCGTTCCTCTGTTGGTGGGGGGCGCCTCCACGAGTCGAACGACCAGGCGTCTGCGGCGCGGCCGGAAGCGAGAATCAATACGTGAAGAACCAAGAGGTTCTCAGTGTGAAAGATCATCCCAAAAGAGCTGCGGTAACTCGTCGCCCACAAGAGCGTCAGCGCAAACACCGGGCCGGTGACTAGGTACTTCACACCCAAAGTCGCAAACGCGCCGCTCACACACGCGAGGACGAAGATGGCGACCACCCATTCGCCGGGCAGTGGCTCGTTCAAAATAGAAACTGGACCAACCCCGTCGAAGTCCTTGGCTGAAAAGCTGGCGACGTTGAGCAACGCTTGGGATCCAAACAGCAAGTAGCCAGTCGCGAACCCACAAATCAGCAGGCGAACTAGTGCCAGGCGCTCCGCCGGGCTTGGCGCGAAGAGCCACCCGTTTAGGCTGGGCCCCACGGATCTGAGCGACCAGGTCATCGGGCAGCCTCTGTAACAGCGCACTGAGCTAAGCGCTTCCGCGACAGCGGGATCGGTCCCTTCTCGAAGTATTCGATCGGGTCAAACTGGACCTGGAGCATTTCGACGCGCTCGATTCCCTGGTAGCGCGGGCTCGACTTGGTTAGCCGCAGGACCCTGGTCGCCACTTCCTGGCAGAACGCTTCACGGGCTTTCTTTCCGCTGGTCGCGGCGCGCTGAATGAGCACCTTGGCCTGCAAGACTTCCCGAGCGCCGATCAGCTTAGGACCCAGAACGAGCTGACTGTCATCTGCCCGGACACCGACCATCTGGTAGAGGAAGGGTTTGCCGCGAGGACGGGCGAACATCGGGTAGTTTGAGAGCGGGAACGAGTCCTCGAAGGTGGGATCGAGGCCTGGCCAAAGCGCCACCAGCGCGACACCTACGGTGACAGAGTAAGCCCAAGCTCGAGCCGCAAGAATCACGTCAAGGGTCTCTCCCAGGAAGGACCCCGAGTCCAGCACTAACCTGGATTGGCCCGCGACTTCGCGCGGGGTGCGGCGGCGGTTCACTGAGTTTCGACGCCCGCCAGGTGAGCCGGGCCGTCTTGGCTTGACAAAGCGCAGCACTAGCCCGATTAGGGGCTCCTGCGTGTCGGCGGAGACTCAGTCCGCTGACCATAACCCCCGGAGTGCGAATGAGCGATTCAGGAACGTCGCGGTTGATGCGTTACTTGTCGAGTTTGGATGGCAAAGCCCCAAACGCTGCGACAGCGGCCTGCTTGGCCACTTTGGACCACGTGGGGGCAAGCCTCCCGGGCATCGCCGACGCGATCGTTGCCGAACTTCGAGACCAACGCAGCAACCTCAAGCTCATCGCGAGCGAAAACTATTGCTCCTTGGCTGTTCAACTCGCCCAGGGAAACTGGTTCACTGACAAGTACGCCGAGGGATACGCGGGTCACCGCTTCTACGCAGGCTGCGAGAACGTCGACACCATCGAGGCTGCAGCTAGTCGGCTGGCCTGCGAGCTGTTCGGTGCAGAGCACGCGTACGTTCAACCGCACTCAGGGGCTGACGCCAACATGGTCGCGTTTGCGGCTATCTTGGCGAAGACGGTTCAGACTCCGATTCTTGAGCAGCTGGGCGAGTCCAACTTGGCAAAGTTGTCTCGAGAACAATGGAACCAGGTCAGGGCGGCGCTCCATGGTCAGCGCCTCCTAGGGCTGGACTACTACTCGGGCGGACATTTGACTCACGGGTACCGATACAACGTGTCTGGTCAGATGTTTGACGCTTATTCCTACGGCGTCGACCCCGCCGATGGATTAGTGAATTTAGACAAGCTCCACGCCCAAGTGAAGGAGTTGAAGCCACGCATATTGCTTGCTGGTTACAGCGCGTACCCGCGGAAGCTCAACTTCGCAAAGATGCGCGAGATGGCCGACGAAGTTGGCGCGACGTTCATGGTGGACATGGCCCACTTCGCAGGGTTGGTCGCGGGCAAGGTGTTCACTGGCGACTTCGATCCCGTGGCCAACGCACACATCGTGACTTCGACCACTCATAAGACACTTCGCGGTCCCCGTGGAGGCATTATCCTCTGCACCAAGGAGTACGCCGAGTACGTCGACAAGGGCTGCCCGGCGATCCTCGGTGGGCCGCTGCCGCACGTGATGTGCGCGAAGGCGGTCGCGTTCAACGAAGCGAAGTCGCCCGACTTCGCCACCTACGCAAGTCGTGTGGTCGAAAACTCTGCTGCGCTCGCTGCGGCTTGCCTATCGGAGGGAATGACCGTGTTAACTGGTGGCACCGACAACCACCTACTATTGGTGGACGTGGAGGCGAGCTTCGGGCTGACCGGGCGTCAAGCGGAGTCTGCTCTCCGCGAGTGCGGTATTACGCTCAATCGCAATTCGTTGCCCAGTGATCCCAATGGTCCCTGGTACACCAGCGGACTCCGCCTCGGGACGCCTGCGACAACGACCTTGGGCATGGGACCTGAGCAGATGCGAGAGATCGCGAAGGTCGCCAAGCTGGTGCTGAGCAACACCCAGCCGAGCCGCACGAGCGCTGGTGAGGCCAGCAAGGCCAAGTTCGAGATTGCGCCGCAGATACAGCAGCGGGCCAAGGGGCGCGTCCTTGAGCTCCTGAAGGATTTTCCGCTCTATCCCGAGCTCGGAGAGCTCTGACTCTTGGGTAGCCCGTCGGTCTCTTCGTGGACCGGGGGGCTGCGCGCTCAGTGACACCCTAGCGCTCAGTGACACCCTAGCGCTCAGTGAAACGTCAGATTCAGCACCAGCGCGGGAAGAAGCAGTGTCGACTTGAAGTCGGTGTTCTTGGCGCTGACCGGCACATACGAGAACCGGGCGAGCAACCCGAGACTCCAGTGTTCGCTAAGCCACGTGTCGTACCCAAGGCCGGCTCCGAGGGAGAGGCCTGACAGGTCATCACTGCTGCTGCCTTGACCGCTGAAGAAGACAGAGGTGTAGCCAACCTCAAGCAGGCTGTGGAGGTTCGAGTCTCTGGAAAAGTAGTAGTCCGCGAAGGCGCCAACCCGGAGCAGGTTGAGGTTCAAGTCGGTGAACGTCACTGTGTCCCCGTCGACCGAAAAGCCCGGGGCGCTCAGTTCTTGTTCAAGTGTTGTCCCGGGGGGCGCGTTCACCGTCATGGCGGGGTTCCGTGCAGTCCCCCCCCCGAGGATCGCTCCGACGGCGAGGTCCGGTAGGGGACTGCCGCCAATCAGGACGTCGAAGAGCACCGGTATCCCAGTCAGTTGCCCCTCGGGTAGTGTCGGCGCTACCGTGAAGTCCATCATCGCGTAGCCGGCTCCTGCCAAGAGAGCGAAGTAGAAGCTGTCACGTTCACTCCGTGGGGCAGCCCCATAGTTGTCGAGGTCCTCGGGGCTCGGCTCATCTTCCGCGTCGCTGTCGTCCGCGAGGTCGCCGGTCAGATTTGGACCCAGATCGGGTTTCTGATCGGGGAGTCCTGCTTCTGGCTGAGGGGGCTCTTCGCTGAGCGTCGCTGTCACCAAAGTTAGAACGGGGGGAAGTGCAGTGAGTTCACATTCGGCGGCTCCTGCGAGGCCCTTGCCGAAGGGCAGGTCAGCACCGGACGGTTGGATCAGGAGTCGTCCGCCCGCGGCGGGTCTAGGCACGATCGCGCCTGTGAGCGCAGGTCGCCCGTCCTTTGCCTCCTCAAGTTGAACGATTACATCGTCACCCGACTTCACGTATCCCCGATACGCCGCGTTCATCGCGACGCCCCCCGCGCACGCCTGCCCTTGCGTGCTGAAGGCGACCACGAGCTGTTCATCGCTCTCTGTCTCCGGGATCGCCGATTCCCAAACGAAGCGAGGATCGGTGGCATCCCCTACGACGACAGCGAGACAACTGCAGGCCGCTGCTTGGCCAGCCTTCAGGTACAGGTCGTGCCGAGCCCCGAACAGAGCAGGAGCGCTGGCGCGCGCGCTTCGCTCCTCAGGCGGGGCCATCGAAGCCGTAGCTTTCTGAGTTGGCTGTGTGGGCTCTGTGTCATCGAGCTCCGCGAACGGGTCTGCAGCCGAGTCGCTGGCCTTCACTCGAGCGTTGACCGAGGCCTGACATCCAACCCCCGAGCTGACCGCCCACACCCCGATCGCGATGAACCCGAACCACCTGTTTGCCACTGCGGTGCAGACTGACACCTCTATTTCCGCAGGGCCAACTCCGTGCCGCCATGGGGCTCCAGGTCTGTACAGATGTTTAGTGTCTCATACCAGGGCCTGGTAGTGAGGACGGAGACCGCCCGGGGGGAGTTTCCGAACCCCTAGACGTCGCGACCTGCCTACG
>JBDKJZ010000361.1:0-6261 GCA_039796375.1 Pseudomonadota bacterium | reverse complement strand
CTATCAAGTTCACTGAGTCTGGCCGGGTCAGCCTAGAAGTCAGGCGGGACACCGAAATGTCAGGTCCGGCTGCATTGAGCTTCACTGTCTCCGACACCGGCATCGGTATCCCGCCTGAAAAGCTCGCTCATGTGTTCGAACGCTTCACACAGGCCGATTCATCTACAACCCGACGGTTTGGTGGTTCCGGTCTAGGACTGACTATCTCGAAACGGCTAGTCGAGTTGATGGGGGGAAGCATTTCCGCCCACAGCGAAGTCGGCAAAGGAAGCGTGTTCACTTTCGTTGTACCCTTCGACCTCGGGCACCCACGCCACCGAACTGGGCCTACGGCCATCGGTGGAGAACCCAGCCCAAGCATCCCCGGCCTACGGATTTTGCTCGCTGAGGATTCCGTCGACAATTGCACTATTGTGATCGCCTACCTAAAGGACACTCAATGTAGCGTCGATATTGCCGGAACGGGCGAAGTCGCCTGTGAGATGTTTAAGTCTGGAAGCTACGATCTAGTGTTGATGGACCGTCAAATGCCCGTGATGGATGGACTCACGGCAACGCGAATGATTCGCGCTTGGGAACAGGCAAACGGACTACTCCCAAAACCCATCATCGCTCTAACCGCCTCGGCTCTCAAGGGCGACTGCGAAGCGTGCCTGGCTGCGGGGTGCACTGCATTTCTGACCAAGCCCATCAAGCAGGAGGTATTGCTGCAAGCGATTAGTGATCAGTTCAACCCGCGCCGAACCCCTTCTGAAAACCCGCCTCCCAAGCCGCTAGTCTCGCCGACAACCGTCAATCATCGGTTCGCGGAGCGAATTCCAGCCTACTTGAAGAGCTGTCAACAGAATATCGTATCCATGCATAGCGCATTGGCGCAGGGCAACTTTGAGCCAGTTGCATTCTTGGCGCACCAGATGCGCGGCACGGGTGGGGCATTCGGATTTCAATCCATCACCGATATCAGCGGCACACTTCAGCAAGCAGCTGATCGCGCTGACATTGAGGGCTCGCGATCCGCATTACGGACTTTGTCTCAGCTCCTCGATGAAATCGAAAAAGCGTCAGCGCGCCAGTAGGTTATCGATACTACCTCTGAGTTGAGAAGCACTGTACGGCTTTTGAATATACTGCGCGTTGTCGACGAACAATAGTCTCAGCGCGTCGCTCATCAAATTTCCAGTAGCGTACAGCACGCGCACGGCCGGACGAGCGATGACTGCCTGCCGCGCAAGCTCAAAGCCGCCGTTAACCTCGTGCTTGAGGCAAACGTCTGTGAAGATGAGGTCGATCGAAGCAGACGACCTTACGTGCGACAATGCTTCGGCCACATCACTGGCCGACAATATCTGATGCCCCCACTCTTGAATCAGCTCCTCCGCAATTTCACGAAGAAATGGTTCATCTTCAACAATCAATATTGCAGCCATTCGCAAAACTCTACGCCGACACTAGCACGATGCTGTCACGTCGGGTCGACTCTAGCACGCGACGGCGCCCGTGGGCCTCTTTGTGCCTTGCTTGCCCTGCCCGCTCGAATCTACGCGACGGACACGCTTGACCGACCTGGGCGGCGAAGTGCAGCGTGCACTTCGCGTTCTAGCTATCCGTGGCCTGCCTTCTCCCGCAGGTCGCGCTCGCCTACATCAGCGCGCCACCTTGCGTCCTGCGAGGCTGCACGCCCAACGGCGGACAGCCTCACAGTCGAACTAAGCGGATACGCGGCGACCGTTGATAATACTAACGAGCGCCATCACGACCGCCACGACGAGTAGCAGGTGGATGAAGCCACCCATCGTGTACGCCGAGACGAGCCCGAGAGCCCAAAGCATCAAAAAGAGTACTGCAATCGTCCACAACATGATCATTCTCCAGGTATTATTGCCAGGGTATCTGCAGATTACTTGACGTGAAGCCTGTCGATCTTCTCCTTAATCTGCTCCTTGGTATCTCCGAAACGCTTCTCGATAGTCCCAAACAGCTTGTCCGCGGATCCTTCGGCTTTCAGAAAGTCATCATCTGTTAGCTCTCCCCATATCCGCTTCGCTTTACCCTTGATCGAATCCCACTTGCCTGCTGCCTGATCTTTGTTCATCGGTGTTTACCTCTTGTCTATGCGTTTAACTTCGTATCAGTGAACACTTCGACTCGTCGGAAGCAGTTCACACAAGAACTAGGAAAGCAATCGCCGTGCCAGCGCGTTCAAAGTAAAGAACCGACGCGTGTAGCTGGACCTTTTCACTAGAGCATCGCACCTGCCCTGGTCCTTCAAAGATCCTTTTCGACCTGACCAATCCTCTTGTTCAACTCATTCAAGCGCTCACTCACGCGCCTGCCAAAGTCAGCCATCATTTGGACGCTGCCGGCTTCAAACCCTCTGACTTCCTGGCGAATGTCCGCGCTCTTGTCGCGAACATCGTTCAAGACACTCTCCGACTTGGTTCGCAGTTGGCCTGTTTTTTTCGCGGCGTCTGCTTTGGCTCTTGTGATGCTCTTGTCGATATCGTCGATGCGCCTCTCTAGTGATAGGCGAACGTCATCTCCAGACTTGCGCAACGAATCTGCCACATCTTTCGCTTCATCCGTAGCGTCGGCTTGGGCCTTGCGAATAGTATCATTGCCGGCATTGGTGACGTCGTTGACTTCTTGTTGAGCCTTTTTGTTCGTTTCAGCAACTTCCTTCGTTGCCTCGTACCTCGTTTGCTCAATCTTCTGTCGCGTGTCTTCAACAGAGCGCACGGTTTTCTCGTTCGCAGCGTTCTGGGCTTCCCGGGCCTCCTCCTGTTGCGTTGAAACTGACTTATCGCAGGCAGCGGCTAAACCAACGACCATAAAACCATAAACAAGCTTTGTTAGCATCTTTCAACACACTTTCTGGCCCACACGAGTGAGACCTAAACGGCTGCGGTCGCAACGTTCTGCTGCTCGAGCCGCGAGCCCATCATGGGGCCCACAAGGCGCTGATTGCACGTTGCGTGCCGCACAATCGATGCGCCAATGACTGAGCGTTGCCTCGGCCCTGAAACGCCGTGGCTAGGCCGACGTGCGCGCCAGAAGCGGCCTTAGCGCTCGGGGTGCGCGCCGCGTGGTCAGATTTGGCGGGCTTCGAGATTTCGGGCGATCGCCGCTGAGCGTGACAATCTGCGACACCTGCGGCGAATCGCGCACTGCCGCGGCGCGGCTGATCTCAGATGCGAATAGGACGTCGATGGGGACGGCTGCATCCCGCTTCTCGTCGGAACTTGGGATATTGCCGTCGACATTGCCGTCTAGAGCGCAAGAAGTGACTGGTCCGTGGCTCCATTCACCGCTGGCACAATCGTTGCAGACCGTCGACCTGGGTCCAACTAAGAACGGCCCAGTCATCCCAAGCTCGTGAGCAAGCCACCGGCGTAGCTGCGCAGCCATGCTCACAAGCCAATACAAGGAAGCGATTATGTCAATTCACAAAGCAACGCTCGCGACAGCGCTAGTTATCTCCTTTTGCGCTGGATGCGCCAGCGGTCCCCCACTGGTGACGGAGAAGTCCACTTCAGATATCCATGCAGCGGAGGCAGTTGGTGCGGAAGACGTGCCGCGTGCGTCGCTGCACCTGCAGCTGGCAAAAGAGGGGCTTGACCGTGCCAAGGTGCTAGCTGCCGAAGGCGACGATGAGGAGGCCGCTTCGTACATGCGGCGCTCGGAAGCTGATGCTGAGTTGGCTCTCGCGCTGTCTCGCGAGGATACCGAACGGGCCGAAGCCACTGCGGCGATCGAGCGGGTGCGCGCTTTGAGACGTGACAACACGCAAGCCAATGACTGAGCACGCAGACCGACCATTCACAGCCAAGCAAACGCGAGTAATTATGAAAAAACCAGTCAATTTCTTAAATTCAGTCGTGGTCCTAGCCCTGTTCAGCGGTTGCGCAGCAACCATTCCCCAAGAACTGGTCGATGCCCGCAAAGCAAACGCACACGCGAGTCACAGCCCTGCCGCCAAAGAGGCGCCAGCCGAGCTGCACGTAGCCAACGACGCGCTAGCCAAAGCGGAGCAAGCATACAAGGACGACGCCGACTCTTACATCATTAGAGATCTAGCCTATGTAGCCCATCGCAAAGCACTATTCTCCGAAGCAACTGCCGCCATCGTACTGGATAAGCGAAGCCAGAGTCGGTCGAACGAAGCCTATCAAGAGACGCAGAGCCAAATCGTCGACCAGACGCGGAAAGACCTGAGCGCTACCGAGGACAAGCTGGCTGACTCGGAAGGCAAATTGGCTGACTCAGAGCACAGCGAGAGACTGACGGCAGAGCAACTCGCTGCAGCTAAGGTAGCGCAGGCCGACGCGGAGAAGCGCGCCGCCGCTGCACAGGCTGCGCTAGCGAAGCTCGCTGATGTCAAAAATGAGCCACGCGGCATGGTGCTCACTCTCTCCGGCAGCGTACTCTTCGCGTCTAACCAGGCGACAATCTTGCCAGCAGCGCGAGCGCGCCTCGATCAGGTCGCTGAAGTATTACTCACAACACGCGAGCGAGACATCGTAGTCGAAGGACACACAGACTCGCGTGGCGTCGACGAGGCTAACGTCGGTCTGTCTCAGCGCCGCGCCGATGCTGTGCGTGACTATCTGGTCAGCCGTGGCTACGAGTCCGATAAGGTTCAGGCTCGCGGGTTGGGAGAGGGGACGCCTGTCGCCGACAATACAAGCCCCGAGGGGCGCGCCAACAATCGCCGTGTTGAAATCGTCATCAAGCCTGACTCTCGCCAGTGACCCTCAAGAGATAGCTGGGCGTTTTGCACGGGGCCTGGGTCGGAAGCTCCACCGGGCCCCTCTCTTCTGCACTACGCCCGTCCGATGGCTACCAGACGTCAAGCTTGCCTAAGCGCCACCGCTGCGATTCTGTTTTCACCATGCCCCCCGGAGCGCGCGACGCACAGCTCGAGCGTGTCACCGTTGCAAAGACTCGTCGCGGGCGCTAACTTGGTGCGATGCGAACGGGTTTGTGGGTAGCGTTCTTGGTCAGCGCCTGCGGGGCAAACACGGAAGAAGTAGCCACGCGGGCGGGTACCCATGCTGAGGCCGACGCAGGCGACTCCGGGGAGTCATCGTCGGGAAGGCCCAAAGTTATCCCGAACAAAGGCGGCGCCGAACAAACAGCCTGCGAGACGGCTAAGCGCGCCACGCCGACGGAAAGCTGCGGCCTGAACGGACGCGGCAGCTTTATCAGCGGCTGCAACGACGGGGTGTTGCAGTTCAGCACCGAGTGCACGGACCCGGACGAATGCAAAGACGGCGATCGCCGACGGGGAGACACCGCATGCGGTGAAGCTCGAACACTGCTCCAGTCTTGCAACGAAGGCGCCTGGGCCGATGTCCCAGAAGCCTGCTTGCAGACCTGCACCGGCAAGCTCGAGTTTGACGACCCCATCATGGACCGGGCCGTTCGGGAGGCGCTAGGGCTCCCAGCCACAGGAGCGATCCCTAAATCCGCCGCTCAGCAGCTGGAGAGCTTAGTAACTGAAACTCCCCGACCTGACGGAAGTCAGTTTCCTAAGTCACTCGGCGGAGTCGAATGCCTGATTGGCCTGAAGACGCTCGGGATTGGCGTGGCGGACCTGACACCGTTAGCGCTACTACCAACGCTCGATTACCTTCACCTATCAGGCGTCGGGCAGACGGACGAACGGACAGACCTCTCACCGATCTCTCACTTGAAGTCTCTGACGGGTGTTCACGTCCTGAGCACCGACCTCTCAGACCTGAAACCGCTAAGCCAGCTCACAAACCTCGTCACCCTAATTGTTTACTACAACAACATTCGTGATTTTACGCCGCTCCTGTCCCTACCCAATTTGGCCACCGCTGAGCTGGAGGGTAACCCTGTCGATTGTAGTGACCCCGTTCAACTACGGGCTCTCGATTACTTGAGACAGGTAACAGTTTCGAACAAGGCAGGAGCACAGGATTCACTGCTACCTGGGTTTTACTCGACCCCTTGCCCCGAGTAACGTGGCTTCAGATTAGCCAACAGGCGGTGTTAGTCTCCCGGAGGGTTCGTACCCTTTCGCGAAACACGTCGCTCGCCACTTACAGAAGATCTGCGCGGCAGTTCGTTAGAGACTTTGGTTGAACGAGCAGGTTAAGAGAGCGGCGCAATTCCCTCGGGAGCGGAACTTTTCTTGCGATCGAGGCGATGAGAAAAAAGCCTCAGCCGACTCCTAACGTTTCTGGCGGCGGGCTTCTTATTGGGCATGGAGACGCAACGGCTTGAACAGGTTGAACA
>JBDKJZ010000360.1:0-6291 GCA_039796375.1 Pseudomonadota bacterium | reverse complement strand
CTGATGTTCAACGAGACGGAGACCCTCCCAAAAGGCGAATTCGATCGAACCCTCGAAGAAGCCGGTGCGGAGAGCAACGCTTCTACTTGGCTGGACTTCACTCAGTACAATATCTCTGCGCCCAGCAGTCAGCTACCGCTGCTCGTCAAGTTGGAGTCGGACCGCATGCATCGCCTAGTGCTGAAGCAACCGCAGCTCGAAAGCGAGATTGAGGTAGTGGCGAACGAACGACGCTACCGCGTCGATGACGACGTAGAAGGCACCGTAAATGAGCTACTGTGGAAGACTGCTTTTGAGAAGCACTCCTACCACTGGCCAACTATCGGTTGGATGGAGGACATCGTCTCCTTCACAACCGAGGACTGTGAGGCGTTCTACCGAACCTATTACGCCCCGAACAACGCGACGGTGGTCTTGGTCGGCGACTTCGACTCCGCGGAGGCGCTGAGCGCCATCAGCCAAGCGTACGGTCCGCTCAAAGCCGCTGACCTACCGCTTGAGGACGTCCATCCTGAGCCTCCTCAGCTAGTCGAACGGCACCTTGAGCTGACTAAGCCAACGCTTACGGAAAAACTGACGCTCGGATACCGGGGACCCGCGCTCGGCGACGCGGACCACATTCCGGCGAACCTCCTGACCGAAGTGCTTTTTGGAGGGCGAGCTGCAAGGATCTACAAGAAGCTAGTCCGAGAGCTGGAGTTGGCAACGGACGTCCGCATGTCTGTGGGGCCATTCCGCGATCCGGGACTGATTGAGCTGTATGCGACGGCGCGCGAAGGCCACACGGCAGAGGAGCTGCTGACGGTCATTGATTCCGAGCTAGAGCGCGTTCGCCAAGAGCCGATTTCCCAGCCCGAGATCGAGCGCGCCCGCGCTCGCTTCGAGCTGGGCTTGTTGCATGGGCTTGAGACAGCAGACTCCAAAGCGCAGACGATTGGGTTCTATGACTGTGTGCTTGGCAAGCCAGCAGCCGCGTTCGAGCGACTTGACGCGCTTGAGCTCGTGACCCGCGATGACTTGTTGCGAGTGGCGAGGCGCTATCTGGACCCGAACACGCGTACTAAGGTGATCGTTCGCGCCTCTGGGGAGCCCCCAGCTGAGGGCTCCAGCGAAGATGAATTGGAAGACAACGAGGCCGACGAGTTCGATGCCACCGAAGGGGCCAACGCGTGAGTCAACTATCGAAGCGCTTGCTATTGGATACTGATGATGCTTATCCGCTGATCCAGGTCGGCGTCTCCGCGCTCAACGGATCGACACGCGACCCAGAGGGTAAGGAGGGCCTGACCCGCCTACTCACCCGACTGATGCGGCGTACTGCTAACGGCTTGAGCGCCGACCAGGTGGACGAACAAGTTGATAGCATTGGCGCTTCATTGGGCGCAGACGTCTCAGCGAGCACCACCGGGTTCGCAGGCTCGGTAATCGCCCGCTCTTTCAGCAAGTTCGGTGAGCTACTTGGAGGAGTGCTGAATCGCCCGGGCCTAGCGGAAGATGAGCTCGAACGCCTGAAACGCGAGACCGTGGCCGATCTGCAGGAAATGCTCGATAACGATCGGTCCATCGCGCGTCGTTGGTTCCGGCGAGCCCTGTTTGATGGGCACCCGTACGGGCGCAGCTCTACGGGCAGCCAAGCCAGCCTCAGTAACATCAGCATTGACGACGTACGGGAACACTATCAAGCGTGTTTTCATCGTGGGGCGTTGCAGTACGCGTTCGCCGGTGACGTGACCGAGCCTATGGCACTCGCGCTGGTTGAACAGCTCGAAACCGCTCTACCCCCGTGCCCACCCGGCAAGCAGGCGCTGGGTGAGGCCGATGCGTTCTCCGACCCGGAGGGCCCGAAGGGTCGCAAGTTGTGGGTGGTCGACAAGCCCGAGCGAACGCAGACCCAAATCCTGATCGGCGGCCTGGGCACGCATCCAGCCGACGAAGATCACACAGCCCTACTCGTCGCCAATACCGTGTTCGGAGGAACCTTCACCGCGCGCTTGACCCAAGAGGTCCGCTCTAAGCGCGGTTGGTCTTACGGTGCGTACTCCAGCATGCCGTTCGACCGACGGCGCCAAAGCTTCAGCATGTGGACCTTCCCGAAGGCCAGCGACGCCGCCGCCTGCGTCGCCCTACAGCTGGCGTTACTAGAAACCTGGGTTGCGGATGGGATCACGCAGGCAGAATTGGAATACGCCCAGAGCTACCTGGTGAAGTCCAACGTGTTCAGCATCGACACGGCGGCTAAGCGCATGGCCCAGGCGCTAGACGAGCGCATCTACCAGCTACCCAAAGACTACTTCTCCACCTATACGGATAGGGTGTCGGCGGTAACGCTGCAGCAAGCCAACGAAGCTATCGCTAAGCGCATTTCGACCCGTGACCTAGCGCTAGTCGTAGTGGGAACCGAGGCAGAGGTCGGTCAGCCCCTACGGGACGCGGTCCCCGATCTCGCCGAGTACCGCGTCATTCCATTTGATACGGATTGAAAACTGAGCCTCGGGGCCCCGCGCCGAAACCGCGCTGGGTCCCCTCGGGTCAGCTGAGACCTGTGAGTGCCACCATCGCGAGGGCGAGTTCACGCGCTTTCACCAGAGCCTCCTGCTCGCTCTGCCAGACGTTCGCGGACTCGGAGACCTCGCTGCGCAAGTCTACGTAGATTTTCAGTTTGGGTTCGGTCCCGCTGGGGCGTGCGAGCACTCGCCCATGTTCACCCAGGTCGAACTCCAACAGCGGCGAGTTCTCTAACCAGCGTGGACGTGACTCTTGTCCGCTGCGAAAGTCACGGACGGCTGTCACCGGGATGTTGGACAGTTCCTTGGGAGGGGCCGCAGCGATCCGCTCGATAGCATCGCCAATTTGAGCGATCCCGTCCGCGCCCGCCTTCGTGACGCTGTGCTGATAGCTCACCCATAGACCGTGCTCCCGGTACATCCGCGCCAAGCGCTGCAAAATGCTGCTTCCCTTGGCCTTTTCTTCGGCAGCTAGCTCAGCAAACAGCAGCGCGGCGCTCACGCCGTCCTTGTCGCGAACGATGTCCCCAGCGGAATAACCGAGCGCCTCTTCGAAACCAAACACGTAACGAAGCCCCCGGGCTTCCTTCAGATCCAGGGCTGCGTTCCACAGCCACTTGAAGCCCGTCAACGTCTGCTCACAGTGGGCACCGTACTTGGCCGCCACCGCGCGCAGCATCGGCGAAGAAACAATACTCTCGACCACCATTGCTCGCTCGGCACCTTTGTATTTCTCAAGCAGGTAGTCGGCCAGGACGAGGCCAATTTGGTTACCTGTCAGGGGCTTGTACAGGACTCCGTCGCCGTGCGGGTTGGCTTCCTGCCGAACGCACGCGGCCAGGCGATCGGCGTCAGGGTCATTCGCCAAGATCAGATCAGCGTCGTTGCGGGCCGCAGTAGCCAGAGCCAGGTCCAACGCGCCGGGCTCCTCCGGGTTCGGAAACGGGGCGGTCGGGAAGTGACCGTCCGGCTCAACCTGCTCTTCAACGGGAATTAGGTGCGTGAATCCCGCGGTGAGAAGTGCGCGCTTGACCGGTTTGTATCCTACGCCGTGCATCGCCGTGTAGACGATCTTGAGGTCGCGGCAGGCTCCGTGGCGCGGACGCACCGCGTCAATATCACGGAAATAGGCTTCGACGACCTCTTCGCCGACCGGCTCCGCGAGGCGCCTACCCATCGCGTCCGGCGCGCCTGACATCGCGCCCGCCACCGACCGGATGTCCTTAGCTGGGGGTAGTGTTTCGATCAGGTCGGCGATAATCTCATCGGTAGGAGAGACGATCTGCGCGCCATTGGGCGCGTACAGCTTGTAGCCGTTGTAGTCGGCTGGGTTATGGCTTGCCGTAACCACCACCGCTGCGACCGCCGAGTAGCGACGCAACGCGTAGGCAGCGATCGGCGTTGCGGTCGGCTCATCAAAGTAACGCACTGCGATCCCGTTGGCCACCAGCACACCCACCGTTTCTTCTGCGAAGCAGCGGCTAGTCAGTCGTCCGTCGTACGCCACAACCACGGGAAGCCCTTGGTTTCCGGGTTGCCGCTTCAAGTAGATCGCCAAGGCCTGGGTCGTGCGCCGCACGACGGCCCGATTCATTCGGCTAGGTCCTGGGCCAACCAGTGCGCGAAGACCGGCGGTGCCGAAGCGCAGGCTCTCTCCAAAGTGCTCAGCCATCTGCTTGGCGTCGCCGGCTTGGATTAGGGCGAGCCCCGCGTTTCGACTCTCCTCATCACAATCGTTCGAAGTCCAGGCTGTCGCGCGCTCGATTAGCTTTGGGTCTAACATGCGAGTGCGACACTAGCAGATTGGGAGAAATTTCAAGTATCCTTCGCTCCCCAACCGAAGCTGAAACCCGTCGCGGCTCGCTCGCCTGCGCACTTGTCAGGGCTGGAGTTGGCCTACGATCCGGGTGTCGTACTCGCCTTGCACGAAGCGCTGATCTCGAAGCAGAGCGCGCAGAAATTCGAGGTTGGTGTGTCGGGGCCCTTTGGGGCCCATGAGTGAAACCTGGCTGCGCTCAAGCCCGTCGGCCAAGAGTCTAATCGCGGTAGCGCGGCTGTCCCCCCAACTGATGATCTTCGCGATCAACGGGTCGTAGTAAGACGTGATCTCGTCGCCCGTCGCGTAGCCCGTATCGACACGAAGCGGAGTGCGCGCCCCGGTGCCAGCGCCGAAACTCACCCCCTCTGGCCAGGCGAGCAGCTCAAGCTTACCCGGCTGCGGGAAGAAGCTCTTGTGGGGATCTTCAGCGTAGAGCCGAACCTCGATGGAGTGCCCACTGGGCTCGGCCGTGAGGACGTGTGCGCCGAGCTGTTGCCCAGCCGCAACAGCGAGCTGTGCTTCCACCAAATCCAGTCCGTACAAGCGTTCTGTCACTGGATGCTCCACCTGAATGCGAGCGTTCACTTCCAAGAAATACAGGCTCGGAGTCTCCCCGGAGAAGTCGGCGAGAAACTCGACCGTTCCCAGGCCCTGGTACCCCGCGGCGCGAAGCAACTGCGCCGCCTGCGTGTGCAACGCCGCGCGCAGCGCTGCGCCCGCTGTCCCCGTGAACGCCGCTGCCGGCGAGGGCGATTCTTCTAAGATTTTTTGATGGCGCCGCTGAACGCTGCACTCGCGCTCTCCCAAGGACACCACGTTGCCAAATGCGTCCGCAATCACTTGGACTTCGATGTGGCGAGGAGCAGCGAAGTAGCGCTCCAAGTAAACGCGCGAGTCACCAAAAGCGGCCGCGCTCCGCGCCGTGCAAGTCGTCACTGCTTGCTTCAGATCCGCGGCGGCGCTCACCTGTTGCATGCCTATCCCACCGCCGCCAGCGGCCGCCTTCACCAGGAGCGGATAACCAATTTGAGAAGCCGCTTGCTCGATAGCCGATTCGTCCGCGGCGTTCACCGGCGCGGGAGTCCCAGGTGGGCTTTCGATTCCTAGTGTGGCGGCGAAAGCACGGGCTCTTAGTTTGTCCCCGAACTGTGCCAGCGCGGCGTCGCTCGGGCCGATGAAGGTCGCTCCGAGCGCGCGCACTTGGGCAGAAAACCGAGCGTCCTCGCTTAGCAGTCCGTAGCCGGGATGCACCGCGTCAGCCCCGCTCGATAAAATGGCGTTGGCGAGCGCTTCAATCGACAGGTAGCTGTCTTGTGCACGGGACCCTCCGAGATACACGGACTCATCCGCGCTTTGAACGTGGAGCGCATGCCTATCGGCTTCCGAGTACACCGCCACGGTGGCGATTCCGAGCCGTCTGCAAGTCTGGAGGATCCGGAGCGCGATTTCACCGCGGTTAGCAACCAGAACCTTCTTGAACACTCAGCACTCCTCGGGTCGGGCTGTGCGTGCTCCCGACTCTGGCAACCTGAGCTGCACCAACTCTCCTGGGGATTCAGCCGACTTCAGTGCGAGCTGCCCGCACGCCGCGTTGACGTCGTCGCCTCTCCGTTTCCGCACAGAACAACTCACCCTGAGCTCGGCAAGGACTTCGCGAAAAGCATCTACATCGCGCTCCTCTGGCGCTTGCAGCTCGCTCTGCTCGATGGGGTTCATCGGAATCAGGTTCACCTTGACACGCAAGCCCTTGAGCAACGCCGCGAGGCGACGGGCGTGACGCGAGCTGTCGTTGACCCCCCGCATGAGCGTGTACTCGATGGTGATCCGCTTGCGGTTAGGCAGCGGGTATTCGTGGAGTGCCGTGATCAACTGCTCAACGTTGAAGCGCCGGTTGATGGGCATGATCTTGTCTCGTGTTTCATCGTCGGGAGCGTGCAGCGAGACCGCGAGACCAACCTTGCCCCCAAA
>JBDKJZ010000359.1:0-6305 GCA_039796375.1 Pseudomonadota bacterium | reverse complement strand
AGCGGCCCCACCCCAAGAAAAGGCTGCGGCTCGCCGGCAATAGCGGGCGTCCTTTTCGGAAGCGGTTGAGCGCCGCACGCTGGCGATATAGAACCCGGCTCCTTTTCCCACAATCCGCCAGGAGACACGCATGACTACACGCAAAGCAACCGCACAATGGAACGGCACCCTCAAAGAGGGCAACGGCACGATGGCCTTCGGGGCCTTCAAGGGCCCTTACACCTACGTCTCTCGCTTCGAGACCGGCGAAGGCACGAACCCTGAGGAGCTGGTCGGCGCGGCTCACGCGGGTTGTTACTCGATGTTCCTCTCCGCGCTTCTGGGCAAAGAAGAAGGCGTGACCCCGAAGAGCGTGAGCACGACCGCAACCGTAGAGCTGGGTCAAGACAACGGTCCGAAGATCACCTCAATCGTTCTGACCTGCGAAGCTGAAGCGTCGGGGATTAGCGAAGACAAGTTCCAGGAGCTCGTCGCAGCCGCCAAAGCCAAGTGCCCGATCTCGCGGCTCTTCGCGGGCACCGACATCACCGTCAACGCAACGCTCAAGGGCTAACGCCCCCTTAAGAGACCCCTTGGGCGTGAGGTCACGCCTGAGTGCTTCCCTCCCGAGGAGGTCTCTTGCCGCCCACTTTATTGGGCAACAGACACCATGGCGACCACCTTCCGATTGTCGACTCGGAGACGCGCTGCGCCCTAAAGTTCTTCAGCCTCGATGCGTCGATTGGTTTGACGCCCCTCGGCCGTGTCGTTCGAGGCGATTGGGCGTTCGTCCCCATAGCCAACCGCCTGAACACGCGCGGCATCAATCCCCTGACCGACCAGGTAGTCCCGACAAGCCTCAGCGCGCTTCGTTGACAGAGTCTTGTTGTTCGCCGGGACACCGACGTTATCAGTGTGCCCAGAAATCTCGATACGAGCGTCCTGCTTGTGCGCCAGGTACTCTACGATGCCGTCTAGGCGCGCAAACGACGACGGACGAATCGTCGCTTTACCCGTATCGAACTCGACCCCCTGGAGAACCAGCCGGGCCGCGGGCTGCCCTTTGACGACACCCACGTAGCCTTGATAGCGCAGCGTTAGTTTAAGCGTATAACGTTCTTTATTCTCAACGTTAAGAGCGGCGCCGATGTCTTTACCCTTGAGGCTCACGTACACGACCTCGTATTGCTTACCAGCAGGAACGAGCACCTCGGCGTAGCCGACAGCGTCGGTGGCCTCAGTGTAGTACTTGTTGCCATCCGGACCTGTGAGCGAGACGACCACGCCCGGAATGGGTTCGCCTTCTCCCTTGTCGACCACGACGAACTTGAGCAGCGCCTCAGTCTTCGTCGGCTTGAGTTTGCTGAGGCTCGCGCCGTGCGTTTCCTTGGCCGTCCGCGTGTCGAGGCGCTTGAAGTCACCGCCCAAGTCTACTTCGGGCTGCGGTCCGGGTTGTTTGACGGAGTTGTCCGACGCGCCAGTCGGAGCAGCGCGACCAGGCTCAATCGACGGGCCTACGCCAGCTGAATCGTTTGGTTTCGCCGCCTCGGCGTCATGCGCAGATCGCGCAGGTGGTGACCCGCCACAGGCGCAAAGCAGGAGGGCCAAGACGGCAATGGGAGCTCGCGTTGTGATCAGAGTCGGGTCGGCCATGGCTGGCCAGGATACCAGCGGAACCGCCCCGAGCGTAGGGATTGTTGAGCCGCGCGCCTGAAGTTCACATCTGGGTGTCGTACAACGCTTTGTCCGAGCGACCGCGGAAGGTCAGCGCCTTGAGGACATCCGGGGAGCCGTCTAGCAGAGTGCGAAACGCGCTGGTCATGGCGGGCGGGTTCGCGATGGTGGCCGTCTTCATCGCGTAGAGTTTGAACTCATAGACGTTCTTGGCGGCGCCAGGCCCAGCGTAGCTGTCGTTGTTGAAGCTGCTGATTTGATCGCTGCCGGGGATATTCGCAGGCGACCGCCCCTTGGGAAGGTTCTCATCGATTCCGAGGACGTTCGCAGGGATGTTCCACAGGACCCAGTGGGTGCCGTTGTTGCTGAGGTCCCAAAGCACAAGGACGTAGCTCTGGGTGCCTTCGGGTCCAGCGCTCCAGGTGATCTTCGGGGGGATGTGACCCCCGTAGCCTGTATTTGCCTTGGGAAACGCGCTGCAGGTCAGCGGTGTTCCGTCGCGCTTGGGGTCGCCCGTCCCCTCAGCACCACAGCCGTCCTTGTGTTCGAACGGCGTCATGAGGAACTCGAAGGCCGTCGCGGGCATTCCGCCGGAGCCACCGTTCATGGCTCCACCGTTCATGGCTCCACCGTTCATGCCGCCGCCGCCCATGCCGCCGCCGCCCATGCTCTCCCCGCCGGCTCCCCCAGTGGCAGCCTCGCCGCCCGATCCGCCGCCGGTCCCCCCGCTGCCGCCACCCGCAACCTCGCCGCCTGCTCCGCCGGACGCCGCTGGGCCCCCACCAGTGCCACCCGCACCTGGTGCGGGGTCGCCCCCGTGTCCGCCGCCACCCAAGTGCCCGACGTGACCGCCTGCTCCGCCCGCGGTAGACGTACCGCCCCCACCGTCGTTGGTGTCGGTGGAGCTACAGGCGAGTGACGCGATAGAAAACAAGGTGACTGGCAAGAGATAACGAAGCGACATGAACCCAAGAGTGCACAACCCGTCTTGGGTCTGCAACAGGCAAGGCTGGCTCCACGGGTCGTTACCCTCAGGGTGAAAGATCCTGGGCTAAACACAGGACATGCCGAAGCGCAGTGACCGCTAAGGGTCCCTCGGATGGCGCCCGGTCCCTGCGTGTTGTTTCAGTATCCTTGCCAAGTGATCATTCATCTGTCACCGAAGGCTGCCATGAACCTGTCCCATGAAAGTAGCAGTTATCTCGGACCTGCACCTTGGGGCTGCGGACAGCGCGGACTTGTTTGGTCATGACGATTACGACTTCCTGAAATTTCTGAGGGCCCTTGAGGGGAACTTCGAGAAGATCGTACTCTTAGGTGACATCTGGGAAACATTGACCAATCCTGTCCCTTGGACACCACGGGCCGCGCTCGAGATGGCTCGCCGGGCTCACCCGGAAATCGCAAAGCGCTTCGCTGGCCCCCGCTACCAGTACGTCCACGGGAATCACGACATCATCACCGCCTGGGACGGCGTTCCCGATCACTATGAGCTGAACGTCGACGGCCTCAGGCTTCATTTCACGCACGGGCACATGTACGATCTGTTGATTCGTCGCGCGCGCTGGCTCAGCGAGCTCGGCGTTTGTTTCGGCGCTTGGCTGCGACGGGTAGGCTGGGGGCCTCTCTATCGGTTTTTTGAAGTGCTCGATCAAATGGCCACCGCCGCTGACGTCGATCCCAAGAGCTGTGCGTTTCAGGGTTGGGCTCTCGCCTACGCCAAACGAATGCAGGCGGACATCATCATCACAGGACACACCCACGTTGCGACCCGATCTGAGCACACGAACCAGCTGTTCCTAAACAGCGGGACCTGCAGCTACGGGCGATACTCATTCCTGGCACTCGACACGAAACGTGGGGACTATCAGGTCTGCAGCCAGTGGTAACTGAGCGCAGTCTGTCACCACCCATTAACTGAAACGTTGCAACAGCTCGACTCCTAATCCTCTAGCTTCGTGCGGCCCATCTGGGCCTACCGTGGAGGATATGATGTCAAAATATTTTAGGAATTTCTCAAGACCCGCAGCCATATGCGCGGCATTAGGGCTCGCCTTCTCGGCGACCAGTTGCAGTTCACCTGCCGAAACTGAAGATGACACAATCGTCGGCGAAGTTGAGTTCGCGCTGAACTTGGGACACGAGATTGATCTCGCCAGCGTTCACTACGACGTCTCCGGAAACGGCTACTCAAGGTCCGGCGATGTCAATGTCCAGAAGAGCCGGGTCCTGAGGTTTCAACTGGGCGGACTCCCGGTGGGAGAGGGATTCGTCATCACGCTCTCGGCCCTGGGAGCGAAAGACCCTGAGATCACCTGTTCGGGAAGCTCAACCTTCGACATCCAGCGCGGACAACTGACGCGCACATCGGTCACGCTCACCTGTCGCCTGCCGCGCCGCAGCGGCTCATTGTTGGTCAATGGCCAGGTCAATGTTTGCCCCCAGATTGAGGAGCTCTCTGTCCTGCCTGCTGATACGGTAGTGGGTTCGACGGTATCGCTACTGGCGAGCGCCAGCGATCCGGATGAGCAACCCGCGGCCTTGACCTATGTCTGGGCTGCGAGCGGCGGCCAAGTCACGGATTTGGGCAACGACGGCAGCACCTGGTCTTGCGAGCAACCCGGAACGCACAGCGTCAGCTTGACCGTCAGTGACGGCGACTGTGAAGACACCGTGGTGACCTCAGTGACTTGCTCATCGCCCGATGAAGATCCGGAGCCCGAGCCCGTGCGCCTGGTTTGGAACGAGGTCGAATCGAATGGTGGACTACCCGACGACTGGGCTGAACTCTACAACGCCGGAACCCAAGCCGTGGATCTGAGCGGTTGGATCTTCAAAGACAACGATGACACGCATGTTTACCCACTCCCTGCGGGCACTCAAATTGCACCCAACCAATACTTAGTACTCGATGGCTTCGGTTTCGGGCTCGGCAGCTCGGACTCTGCGCGCTTGTTTGATCCTTCGCTGACATTGGTCGCTGAGTACTCGTGGGTAGGTCATGCCTCCACGACCTATGGGCGCTGCCCAAACCCGGAGGGCGATTGGACCGTGACCACCTCTTCCACCAAAGGCACAGCCAACGACTGTTTCGTCCCGACTCCCCGGGTTGTGCTCAACGAGGTAGAATCCAGCGGAGGTCTGCCGGGCGACTGGGTCGAGCTCTTGAACACGGGAAATAGCACTGCTGACTTATCTGGATGGGTATTCAAAGACAACGATGATACCCATGCCTACATGCTTCCGGGTGGCACCTTGCTTGCCGCTGGCGCGTACCTCGTGCTGGATGAGTCCGTTTTCGGATTTGGCTTGGGCGGCGCTGATTCCGCTCGACTCTTCAACAGAAACGGCGAGCTTGTCGATTCCCTTGCGTACCCGGCTCACGCCGCGACGACCTACGGTCGCTGCGCCGATGGCAGCGGTGAGTTCAAGACCACGACGGCGCCGTCAAAGTCCGTGCCGAACCTGTGCCCCGCGGATCCGAACCTTGCGGTGCAGTGGCCCGGAGCTATCGAGGTACTTCCGGTCGACCCGCAGAACGCGTTTCCTACGAACCTGAGCGGCTTAACCTACCAGCCGGCAACCGCAAGCCAGCCTGGAGTCTTGTGGGGTGCCCTCAATGGGCCGTCTAAGATCTACAAGCTCGTCTGGAACGGCAGCGAATGGGCGCCGGAAGCTGGCGAATGGGCGACCGGCAAGTTTATTAACTATCCGACGGGAACGGGACAACCCGACACTGAGGGCATCACGAAGGCCGAATGGACTGACCCGGCGATCTACGTGTCGACGGAGCGGAACAATGAAGCCAGCAGCACCAGCCGTCTCAGCGTACTTCGCTTGGACGTGAGCGCGCTTGGCGGCACGCTGACTGCGTCGCACGAATGGAACCTCAACGCTCAGCTACCCGTTGTGGGCGCTAACGCCGGGCTTGAAGCGATAAGCTGGCTTCCCGACACGGACCTCGTCGCGCGCGGGTTCTACGATGAGTTCCGAGCTCAGCCCTACAACCCAGCGCAATACCCGGGCCACGGCACGGGTCTCTTCGTGGTCGGTGTAGAAGGGACGGGCAACCTGCACTTATTGGCGCTCGACCATCTCACCAACACCGCGACAATCGTCGCCACGCTGAGCAGCGGCCACGTCAGCATCATGGGCCTTGAGTACGACCGGGATACCCACAGTCTGTGGGCAATCTGTGACGACACGTGCGGCAACCAAACGACGGTGCTCAGCATTGACACCAACCCATTGTCACCCACGCGAGGTCGCCTGGTGGTGAAGGCGCGCTACAACGCACCCGCCGGTTTGCCCAATAGCAACAACGAAGGGTTTGCTCTCCAGCCAGAGGCTGAATGCGTCGGCGGCGCGAAACAAACCTTTTGGTCCGACGACGCTAACTTTGGGATGCACGCGCTGCGCCAAGGGACGATCCCCTGTGGCCTAACGTTCCCCTAACGTCTACGCGACTCGCCTCTCCCGCGCTGGTGCTCGCGCGGGAGAGCAGCGACTTGCGGCCCACGACCGGCTCGGAAGATCCCCGACAATAACGTCCGGGGTGTCGTCAAAAAACTGTGACAACAGCTCTGTGCGACGGGTCTATAGTGCGCGCATGCTGATACTCGCGAAGTCTCCCGTCTTCGGCCGCTGCCTCG
>JBDKJZ010000358.1:0-6310 GCA_039796375.1 Pseudomonadota bacterium | reverse complement strand
GTATTGACGTAGTCGGTACCTATCGGTAGGTCCTTAGCCATGCCGTGCCGCTTGGCGTACTCAAGCACACGCTGCACGATGTACCCGGCGCGCGCCGTTCCGTGATGGGCCAAGACGGCGTCAAGCGACTCTACCCAGTCTCGGGTCTCCAAGGGATCGTTATCGATGGGCTCAGGGATGGTGTTGCTCACAGGCTGCATTTCCTCGGGCAGGGGCGGCTCTTTATGCGCCTCGCTGGTTTTTGGGTGCGGGACCCTAGCGCGGGGCGCCGCCATTGCGTAGAGCCAATTGCGACGTTTTAACACCGGTCACTGCGTCGTGGCCGGGCGACTGTAACAAGAACGGGTTCAAGCTGATCCGTTAGAAATTCCACGGAAATTCCAAAGAAGCCTGGGGCCGATGGGCCCGCCCGGCGCTGAGCCATCGGCCAGACACCTCTCGGAAACGATGCTTCCGGACCAAGGCGCCGAATCGCGAAGACGGCGGCCGCTCGGGAGTGGGTTTACGGCCGACGGTTTCAGACACTAGAGTCCCCCGACAAATGGTCGAGCAAGCACTCGTGATCCCTGAGTCGGTACGGCGGCGCGCGTCCCGCGCTCGGTGGATCGTCGCGCTCGTGCTGGGCGCGGCAGCGCTCGGCGGTGCGTTTCTCTTTCTGGGCCCCACCTCGGCCCCGCCAAACCCCTACCGGGCAGCCGAGCTCGAACGCCGCGCCATTATCAAGCTCGTCGAAGCGACGGGACAGCTGGAGGTCGTGCGCCGGCTAGAGATCCCTGCCCCCACGTCTGGGCAGCTCACTGAGATCTTGATCAAGACGGGGGACAGCGTCACCACCGGCCAAGCGCTGGCCAAGCTTGATCCGCGCGCAGCGGCGATCGCCGTCGACACCGCGGGCGCAGGTCTCGCCGCGGCGGCGAGCCGGGTCGCAGAGGCACAAGCGGCCCTCGGTGCGGCCGAAGAGAGCCGCAAGCGCATCGACGCGCTCCTCAGCCGGCAGCTCGCGAGCGAGAGCGACCTAGCGGCGGCCCGGGCGACTGAGGCGAAAGCGGGCGCCATGCTCCGCGGCGCTCGTGCGGAGGTGGCGGTCGCCGGCCAGGGCGTCAAGTCCGCGAAGCTCGGCGCGAGCCTGACCACGATCATAGCTCCAATGGATGGCGTGGTGCTTCGAGCCGCTGAGACTCCAGGCATGGTCGTCACGCCTGAACAAGGTGCGCTGTTCGTGATCGGGACGCCCATCGCCGCACTGCGCCTCGACGCCGACGTCGCTGAGTCGGACATCGGCGAGCTACGGATCGGACAGGCCGCACGCTTCAGCGTCCCCGCGTTCGCGAAGGAATTCGACGCAGTGGTCGAACAGGTGGGCATCGACGCACGGAAGGTCGGGGTGTCAGTGCGTTACCCGGTGACGCTGCGCGTGAATAACGCCGACAAGGCGCTCCTTCCCGGGATGACCGCCACGGTGCGCATCGAGGTCGCGCGCGCTGACAGTGTGCTGGCGGTCCGAGAAGCGGCGCTTCGTTTCTTGCCCGTCGACGCCCCGGAAGCTGAACCGCGGTCCCGCGTCTGGAAGTTGACCCCCACAGGCGTCGAGCCCGTCCAGGTCACGCCGGGGCTCTCGGACGGCGCCTTCACGGAGCTGGTGGCCCCCCTCAGCGCCTTGGCCGCGGGCACCCCCGTCGCCGTCGGAGTCGCCGCTGGCGGTAAGCAACAGTCCGGGAGCGCCGGGATTCGACTCGGGAATCGCTGAGATGGTAGCCGCGGCGGGGCAAACCCCAGTCATCGACGCGCGGGGCATCACCAAGATACACGGCGGTCCCCTCACGACCGCTCCGACCCTGGCTGGGGTGGACCTGGCGGTGGCGTCCCGAGAAATCGTCGCTCTGCGGGGGCCTTCAGGCTCGGGCAAGTCCACACTGCTCAACATCCTCGGATGCCTTGACCGACCCACGAGCGGAACCTACCAGCTCGGCGGGCGTGATGTGTCGGCGCTGACACGTGAAGAGCAAGCGTGGGTGCGCCTCCACTACCTCGGCTTCATCTTCCAGTCCTTCCACTTGATCGGGCACTCGACCGTCTTGGAAAACGTCGCCTTGCCGCTTCACTACGCCGGGATCCGCGCGAAGGACGCGCTCAGCACCGCTGAAGAACGCCTCGTGCGCGTCGGTCTACGCGAGCGGCTACACTATTTTCCGTCTCAGCTTTCCGGCGGACAGCGCCAGCGCGTCGCGATCGCGAGGTCGCTCGTGCTGCGGCCGAAGGTCCTCTTGGCAGATGAGCCCACTGGCGCGCTCGACACCAAGACTGGCGCTGAGATCATGTCGCTACTCGTTGAACTCCACGACCAAGAGGGCACCGCGATTGTGCTGGTGACCCACGATCCACACGTGGCCACTTTCGCGCATCGACAAGTGTTCTTGCGCGATGGACAAATCGTGGACGGGGAGGCGACCCTTGGCGCTCGGCACTGAGACCGTACGTTTTGCGCTGAAGCTCGCGGTCCGCCAGCCAGGGCGCAGCGTGCTCACTATGCTGGGTCTCGCGATCGGGGTAGGCGCCTTCATCGCGATGGTCAGCTTTGGTGAGGGCGCGCGGCGCGTAGTGATGGCTCAGTTTGAGGTCTTGGGCGCGAGCCTGCTCAAGGTGCAGGCCGTGAATACTGGCATCAGCTCCAGCGCGCGCCCCCCCACTCCGCTGACCTCCGCCGATGTACAAATCTTGGCGAGAGAAGCCACCACCCTTCGCGACGTGATGCCGATCGGAAAGCGCAACGCAGGAATCGCTTTTGGCGCGCAGCACCTGCCCACCGTACTATTCGGCGTGCCGCCGGGCTTCACCGCGCTCCACGTGTGGGATCTAACTTCGGGCGGCAGCTTCGATGCCAGCGACGTGAAGCAGCGCGCCAAAGTCTGCGTTCTCGGACAGACCCCAGCTCGCAAGCTCTTCCCGAACGGCGACCCGCTGGGGCAAACGGTCACGCTAGCTGGCACCTTGCCGTGTCGCGTGATCGGCGTGTTGGCAGAAAAAGGCTACTCGACCTCCGGCGCAGATTTGGACGAGCTCGTGCTGGTGCCGACGACCACCTACGAAACGCAGCTGAGTGATCGCGTCGGTTACTCTTATCTGGAGCTCGAGCCACAGAGCCCTGCGCTCGTGGACGCCGCCAAAGCGGAGGTGACGGAAATCTTGCGACGCGCCCACGGCCTCCGTCCCGGCGAACCGAACGATTTCAACGTGACGAGCCCGCTCGAGGTGATCCGCGCGGCAGAGCAAACCTCCAGCATCCTGTCGATGTTGCTCGCAGCGGTTGCGGCGGTGTCGCTCTTGGTCGGCGGCATCGGGATCATGAACATCCAGCTTGTCTCTGTCGCTGAGCGCACCCGTGAAATCGGCATGCGCGCAGCGATAGGCGCATCGCCTCAGCAAATCCTCTTTCAGTTCCTGACTGAGGCGCTCATCCTCACCCTGATCGGCACCGCCGCGGGCGTCGCACTCGGCATCGGGATTGCCGTGGTGGTCGCGAACCTGATGGGCTGGCCCCAGGTGATTTCACCGCAAGGTGTGCTCCTGTCGAGCGCCTTCGGGATCGTCGTCGGCGTCGCGTTCGGTTACCTACCGGCGCGGCGTGCCGCGATGTTGGACCCCATCGAGGCGCTCCGTCGCGAGTGAGCGGCAGAGCGCACAAACCCAGCTGACAACCATGGTTATTGTGTCGAAACGCGCTGCATCCCTGCCCGTCGCCTCTAGCACTGAGCGGCATTCCCACGATTTCCGAAGCTCGCACCCGCGACTCTTTCACCGCGGCTCGTGCGCCGTGCGCGCCGGGTTACTCGGCTTGGCGCTTAGCGCGACCGGTCTCGCGGAGACCGTATCGCTGGCTGAGCTGGAACAACGAGCGCTTGGCGCACGCGGCGCTGTCGCCGCGAGCGAGGCCCGCGTCGGCAGCGCCGCGGCTCGCCTCGAAGCCGCGCGAGTCCCAAGCCGGCCCACACTCGGACTCGGGGTTCAAGCGGAAGCCGCGCCTGGCGGTCGCTTAGTCCGCGTCGCCGACGCCTCGGGTGACGAGTACCTCGTAGCGGGGTCGCGCAGCATTGGCGACCCGGGCGCGCTGACCCCTGATGCGCGCTACGGCGCTACCCTTTCGCTTGAGAGCCGCCTCTACGATTTCGGCCGGACTGCAGCTGCCATGCGCGCAGCCCAGGCAGAGCAACGTGCAGCGCAAGTCGCTGGCCGAGCGGAGCGAGACAACGTCGTCCGCGAGGTGCGGAGCGGTTACCTGATGTGGATGCTGGCGCACGGGACACGCGACATCCTGCGCGAAAACGCGGGCGGCCTGACGGCGCTCAGGCAATCGGTCGAAGGGCGCGTAGCCGGGGGCGCGCTGCCTGGAGCCGAAGTCGCGCCCGCCCGCTATGAGGAGGCGCGGGCGGCGCTGGAGCTCAGCCGAGCCGACACGGAGGTCCAAATCGCGGGCTTGGCTTTGAGCCGGGCCGCGGGACTCACCCTTGGACCCGACGCTACACCCGATTTCGCTTTGTTGGACAGCCTGCCAAGCGCTGAGGCACGGGTCGTGGATCCCAAGGCGGACGCGCTAGAACAACAGCGCTCAGCGGCGCTCTCCGCAGCCAGCGCACATCGCAAGGCGGCCTCACCCGTATTGTCCGCTCGGGCCGACGCGGGAATACGCGGTCAGTTCGACCAGGTGTTCCCTGTCTACCGAGTAGGCGTGACCTTAGAACTCCCCTTGCTCGATGGTGGCGCTAGCAACGCGGCCGCGCAGCTATCGACATCGCGCGCCGCAGAACTCACTGCTTTGGCCCGCGAAGCCCAAGCGCTGGCAGACCTCGACCGCGCTCGGCGTCGTGCCGAACTGAGCGACTCAGAGACCCGCATCCACCTCGCCGAGCAGCTATTGCAGGCGGCCCAGACCAGTCACCAACATGCCCAAGATCAGCAACAGCTCGGCGGCAGCGCCCTAGAAGCGCTGGTGCGAACGCAGGCCCGCGTCTCCGCGGCGAAGCTCGAGCTCCTGACGGCGCGGGTAGCGCGAGCCAACGCCGCGCTCTCGCTCGCTGGCTCAGGTGCACGCCCCGCGTCCAGGACCCGTTGAGGGCAGGACTCACGAGTCGATGATGGCTTCGAGGTCTTGCTTGGCTTTGCGCACCTTGCCCCAGTTGGCAATCAGCCGGTCGGGATCGACGTTCATGCGCTTCAACGGCGTCTCGCGCGTCAGCTCGCGCGCCAGCGCGGGGCTAAGCTCTTCGTTCGCGTCGACGTAGTAGTCAAGCAGGTCAGCCCCGCAGAGGACAGTCACAAGCGAAGCCAGCTCACCCTTCGCGCGGTAAGCCTCAATCGGCTTGTGGTGGTAGGAGACGACCGAAGGGATCGGCTCGGGCACCTGCCAGAGCTCGAGCGCGTGAGCGGCTAGCTTGGCGTGATCGTAACCCAGGTGTTTGCGCTCATAGAGATGACTCTTGCCGGGCCTCACCGCTTCCGGCTCGACACGGTCGTAGGCGAGCGCCCCCCCTTGGTTGATCAGGATCTTCCCCACGTCATGCAGCAAGCCACACAAGAACGCCCGCTCGGGCTCGCAATCCCCGAACTCGGCAGCCAAGAAGCGGCTGATCCCCGCAACGCCCAGGCAATGGGACCGCAGCTTTGACATCGCAGGCGTCTGCGACTGATACATCTTCGAAACCGCGATGGAAGCGACCAGCTCGTAGATGGCGTTGGCGCCAACGCGGGTCACGGCGAGCAAGACCGTGTCACACGGAGCGCCGCGGCGGTAGAGCGACGAATTGGCCAGCCTGAGCATCTTCGACGCCAGCGCCGGATCGGTCTCGATGTTCCGCGCAACTTGGTCGAGCCCCACGTTAGGCGAGTTCAGCATCTTCATCACCTTCTGAGTCGAGGCGGCAAAGGGCTTGGGGCCGACGGCGACCGCCCCGACAGGGAGCGGCGCTTTCTTGGATTTAAGCTCGTGCGTGGCGATCTGCCGCGGGTTGAAATGCGGCCTCCTGGAATCACAACGGCCAACGTTCCCGTGGACTTGAGGGCCCCCGGCGCTTCTGCTCCGCCGGCCTGCGCGCTGAGCGGGTCATTCGAGCCCGATACCGCCAAATTGCCCTGCGAAACCCGCTCCCTGCTCGCGTTCGGCTCGGAAGGCCCGGTCTTGCCCGTCGACTCCGGGCAAGGCCCGGCTTCTATATCGATCGAGCCCGAGGCGGTAGCTTCGCGGAACACCAGGGAGCTCCGCGCAGTGGCTCCGGCGGCTGGACTTCCTCGTTGGGCCAACGCCGATGGCATCAAGACC
>JBDKJZ010000357.1:0-6312 GCA_039796375.1 Pseudomonadota bacterium | reverse complement strand
TTGAGTTCTTCAGCCGCATCCAGCGAAGCCCCGATCAGGCCTTGCTCGATCTATTGGCGACTGCAGGGGCTCAGCTCGGGACGCAAGTTTTACGCGTCCGCGCTGAGCGGCGAGCCCTTGGCGCGGAGGCGGCACAGCTCAGTCTAAGAGACACCTTGGACGCGATCATGGAGTGCGCGCCTGTCTTCATTCTCGCGATCAGGCCGAGCGGCGCGATTCAGTTCATCAACAAAGTCCTGCCTCAGTACACGAAGGAGCAGGTGATCGGGAGCAATTGGCTACAATACGCGCCGCCCGCGGACCACGCCCAGAGTCGGCTGCGTTTGCAGCGAGTGATCGCGACTGGGACGATTGAGACCTATGAAGTCGCGATCGCAGGCCCGAACCGTGAAACGCTTTGGTTTTCATGTCATCTCGGTCCGATGCACCAGGGGGCTCAAATTGTCGGTGCGGTCCTCGTGTCTCAAGAGGTG
Organism: Pseudomonadota bacterium; assembly: GCA_039796375.1. Taxonomy (GTDB): domain Bacteria; phylum Myxococcota_A; class Polyangia; order Polyangiales; family Polyangiaceae; genus SZUA-265. Next base: position 5,839 of record JBDKJZ010000357.1, on the reverse strand, counting down.
ACCGCGCTAAGGCGAGCCCAGACCGAGGTCGCCGCGGCCCAGCGCTGGGCCGCTATCGGTACTTTGGCGGCGGGTGTAGCGCATGAGATCAACACGCCTCTTCAGTTTGTCAACGACAGCCTTCAGTTCCTGCGTGACGCGGCGCGCGACGTGTTCGGACTCGTAGAGAAACTCCAGCTTGTCAGGCAGCTGGCTGCGACGCCGGAGCGCGCGGCTGAACTGCAGGCGGCGGTCGCCGAGGCCATTGAGGCAGAGCAAGACTCCGACCTCGCCTACCTTCACGAAAACGTCCCCAGTGCGTTCGAGCGTTGTACCGACGGGCTTGCTCGCGTGACTGACATCGTGCGGGCGCTGAAGGAGTTTGCGCATCCGGCGCAGCAGCAGATGGCGCCAACTGATCTCAATCGTGCGATTCTCACCACGCTAACGATCGCCCGCAACGAGTATAGGTACATAGCAGATCTTAAGACTGACTTACAGGAGCTGCCTGAGGTCACCTGTCACATCAATGAGATCAACCAAGTAGTGCTCAATCTGGTCGTCAACGCGGCGCATGCCGTTGAAGCGACGGTGCTCGGCAGCGACCGGCGCGGAACGATCACGGTGGCAACGCGGCACGACGGCGAGCACGTGTTCATTTCCATCGGCGACACCGGCACCGGCATCTCCGACGAGGTCGCCCCGCGCATCTTTGATCCGTTCTTCACCACCAAGGAGGTGGGCAGAGGCACGGGGCAAGGTCTAGCGTTGGCTTGGGGCGTGGTGACTGAGAAGCACGGCGGCGAGCTTCGCTTCGAGACCGAGCTCGGCGTGGGCACGACGTTCTTTATCCAGCTGCCGGTTGCCGGTCGACCACACATCACGCCTAGGTAAATGACGGGGCCGCTAGCACGGTAGCCGGACCTGCGCTCGCGATCGCCGGGCTCACGTCGCCCTCGAACTGCCGGAAGTTCTCGTGGAAGAGCCTTGCCAGCCGTAGCGATTGCTCGTCATATGCGCTCCCATCGCTCCACGTCCCGCGCGGATCGAGGAGCTCCGGCGGGACACCGGGGCAGGTTGTCGGAACTTGCATACCGAAGCCGGCGTGCTCCCGAGTCGGCGCGTGCCGAAGCGAGCCATCGAGGGCCGCATGCACGAGCGCGCGCGTCGCCGAGATCGGCATGCGGTGACCGCCACCATACGGCCCTCCGGTCCAGCCCGTGTTGACGAGCCATACGTCGGCTTTGTGTTGAGCGATGCGCTCCCCGAGGAGCTTCGCGTACACGGTCGGCGACAGCGCCATGAACGGAGCTCCAAAGCACGGGCTGAACGCAGCCGTGGGCGCAACGACTCCCGCTTCCGTGCCTGCGACCTTCGCTGTGTAGCCGGACAAGAAGTGGTACACGGCCTGCTCGGGGCTAAGCTTCCCGATGGGCGGAAGCACCCCGAACGCATCGGCGGTCAGCATGAAAATGTTGCTGGGGTGTCCACCGGTCCCTTCGCGAACAGCGCCTGGGATGTCGCCAACTGGATACGCGGCCCGCGTGTTCTCCGTCAGGCTCGAGTCGTCGAGGTTGAGACGGCCGGTGCTAGCGTCGAAGCCAACGTTTTCCAGGAGCGTCCCGAAGCGCCGCGTCGTCTGATAGATCTCCGGCTCATCTTTTGCCGAGATGCGCATGACCTTGGCGTAGCAACCACCTTCGAGGTTGAACACACCTCGCTCGCTCCAACCGATCTCATCATCACCAATCAGACTCCGCTGCGGATCGGTAGACAGCGTCGTCTTCCCCGTCCCCGAGAGCCCGAAGAAGAGCGCGACATCACCCGCGCGGCCGGAGTTCGCGGCCGCATGCATCGAGAGGACTCCCTTCTGCGGAAGCACATAGTTAAAAAATGTGAACGCGGCCTTTTTTATTTCGCCCGCGTACGCTGTGCCGCCGATGAGCACGAGACGCCGGTCTAAGTGCAGGACGATGAACGCTTCGGAGCGCGTGCCGTCCAGCTCGGGAATGGCCTGAAAGTGCGGCGCGTGCAGGATCGTCAGAGATGGCTCGTAGGTTTCTAACTCATTCAGCTGCGCGTGCAGGAACATATTGCGTGCGAAGAGGCTGTGCCACGCGGTCTCGGTAATGACCCGGACTGGCGTGCGGTACGCAGAATCGGCACATAGAAAACAATCCTGAACGAACAAATCCTTTCCCTGCAGATAGGCCAGGATGCGCCGACGGAGCGCCTCGAACCGCTCGGGTGTGAGCGCTTGGTTAGAAGGACTCCACCAGACCTTCTCTTCGCTCGACGGTTCACGCACCACGAACTTGTCGTTCGGAGCGCGACCTGTGTGGTGACCCGTGCGCACGACCAGAGGGCCGAGATGAGCAAGACGCCCCTCGCAGCGTCTCACGATCTCTTCGTATAGGAAAGGCGTCGGCAGATTGTGATGCACAGCCGCGAGATTAGTGAGCCCTTGCAGCTCCAGCTCCGACCATATCGATTCCTGGGTCATAGCTTTCTCCGAACACCGATCATTGGCCTCACCTCGCTTTTACTTCGTCGGGTGGTGAGCGTCGTGGCCCGCGTGTCCTGGGTTAGCAGGTGCAGATTCACCACCGCTGCCAAGCGACATCATCGGGCACTCGCCACCAGCCGCCATCCGCTGCTCCTTCATGCGAACGTGCTGACGTAGCGCTCCTAGCTGCGAGGGATCTTTCGGGTGCAGGATGAACCGGGCGCCGCCCCCAATGTCCTCTGACGACGCTGTCGTTGCCGGCATCTTCATCCCGCCGCCCGTCATCATGTCGCCGCGACCTCCCCCTTCGCGACTGGGCACAGCTTGTGCGCAATGCTGATGTTCAGCGTCTGCACCTGGCGCGGATGCGCTGTGGCTTGCCATCATGTGGCCGCCTGGTTGGTTGTGCATCTCGGCCATGCCCCGGACACGTTTCCGCAGCTCCCCGACGTCGCCGGCCGTGGTCGTGAACGAGAGGCCGATACCGCCTTCGACGTCAACCGAAGCGACCGTCGTGCCCGAGACCTGCATCGGGCACTTGCCCTTCATCATGGCGGCTTCGTCTCCGTCTCTGTGGTGGTTGTAGTGATGCGCAGGCGCTGCCGCCGTACCCGCTGTGGGCTCGCTTAACGCGCCACTCGTGGACGCGCAGCCCGCGACCACTGTCCCAACTGCAAACCCGATAATCGCCAAACTTTTCATGCTGTATTTCCTTTCAAAACGTTCGCGTGCCTCAACCGTCGCCAATGCGGTATGCACGAAGCGAACCGCGAGCTCACGTGGGCGAGCACGGCCGAGTTTCTCGTCCGGTTTGCTGCCGACAGACGCGGTTACGGCGGCGCCAGCCGCGTGGCTGATGGTTCCGCTGAGCGGAGGAGAGGCGACACCAGGAACGCTGACTCGACCGATGCCACTATGAGCGCTTTCGCCTCAATCGGGGCGAAAGCGCTGCGCGCGTCTTCGACCGGCTTTTTGGCGGCGTTGAGTTACCAGTCAACCCGCAAACCAACGCGACGGATCCGCAGCTGATAGCCGAGATGCACAAGCGGCGATCGATCCTGGACACAGTGCTCTCTCAGTATGATCGGTTCCGCACTGGAGGGTCCTACTTGGGGCAGGCGTCTCGCCAGAAGCTGGACCAGCACCTGACGGCGCTCCGCGAGGCAGAGCTGCAGCTGGCGCCAACCCAGCAAATGATTCTGGATGCAGAATCCGGCATGGCTGCCCCGCAGTCCCCGAGCTGCACCCGCCCGGAGCGGTCGACGGCGGACTTCGACGTCCTGTTCGGGGATCAAATCCCCCAAATGCCGGTTGAAGACTACAACGCGGCCTTCCGGCTGCACGCCGATCTTTGGGTGATGGCGATGAAGTGCGACATCGTGCGATTTGGCAACCTGTCGCTAGGCCCCGCCGGAGGCGAACTGAAGCCGCTCGGCACCTACCAGTTTTCTCGTCCAACAAGCGGACAAGTACTACAGACCGCTTTTCCGGGGACCTCCGTGCATTTCGGCGTCTTTCACGACTGGCGCCCTGAGCATGGAGAGCTTTTCCAGCACCTGTCGCACTCGCTTCTCGCCTATTTCTTAGGCCAGCTCGACTCACACGTCGAAGGCAATGGGAAGACTCTCTTGGACAATAGCCTGATCGTGATCGGAACGGAGTACGGCCAGAATCACGGAAAAACTAACGTGTTTCACGCGATCGCTGGCGGCAATGGGTACTTCAAGCCCGGCTTCTATGGAGACGATCTGCATATCGCTGACGTCTACAACGCGGCGCTGACGCCCTACGGCGCCCCCGCCACGATTGGCACGCTCACCAACGTCGGGGGAGCGCAGGTGTCCGGGTTGTATACTTAGGGGAATGAGTTCAACCGGGGGTCGGCTGAGGCAGCGCGCCCGCTAGGCCCCCAAGGCCTGGGACCTGACCCACTTGGGTTATCGGCCCGGAGTCCCGCTCGTCGGATGACAACGCGCTGAGAGGCGCTTACGCTGGGGCGCTGGCCAGACGTACAGTTCAGTACGGGCGTAGCTTGGGGAGAGCGATGAGCGTATTCGGTGGATCTGCACACGAGCGGTGGAGCCTGTTCGACTTGGTGCCTGATGCGATGGTGGTCGTCAATGCACGCGGGCGCATCTTGTACGCTAACGTGGAGACAGAGCGCGTTTTCGGGTACACGCCGGCCGAGCTTTCAGGTGCTTTGCTTGAGACGCTGCTACCCGAGCGTGTTCGAGCGCAACATAGCGTACATCTTTCGAACTACTTCTTGAATCCCGCGACGCGACCGATGGGAGCCAGCGTAGAGCTCGTCGGGCAGCATAAAGACGGGCGGGAAGTCGCAGTCGAAATCTCGCTCAGCTCGGTGCGGGAGGGAGACGTCACGGTCGGGATCGCCGCCTTACGCGACGTCACTGCGAGAAAGCGAGCCGAGGAAGCGGAGCGGGAGGGCCGCGCTGAGACCGCCCGCGTGCAGGCGCAGCTCGACTGTGCACCGAACGCCGTTGTGCGCTTAGACCGCGACGCGCGCATCACCCACGTGAACGAAGCCTGGCGGAGGTTCGCGCGTGAGAACAACGCCAATGCCGAAACGATAGTAGGCGTGGGCCTCAACTATCTCGACGCTGCACGCGGCATCCGCGAAGAGAGCGTGAGGCTTGTGGCGGAAGCGCTCCCCGAGATGCTGACCGGGCTACGCGACACGTTCACGGCCGTCTATCCATGTCACTCGCCAACGCAGGTCCGTTGGTTCCGCCTAGACGCGCGCCGCATCAATAGCGACGACGCGGTCGTGACGATTCACACCGACATCACCGAGCACTACTTGGCCGAAGGGCGACTGCGCGTTCAAGCAGTTGTGGCCCAGTCGCTAGCTGAACGCGCGCCACTGGTTGAGAGCTGCCGGCGCATCCTCGCAGCCACGTGCGAGAGGCTTGAGTGGGATTTTGGAGCAGTCTGGCAGCGCAACGAAACCGGCAACTTGCGCTGTGCGGAAACTTGGACGAGTCCCGCATGCCCGCCGGCGTCCGATTTTGAACGCGCGACGCGTGCCATCGACATCCCCGTCGGGCAGGGGCTCGTTGGTCAGGCCTGGACTAGTCAGGTGCACGAGTGGATAGAAGAGGTGGCCGCTGATCCACGGTTCGCACGCGCTTCAGCTGCAGCTGAAGCAGGGCTTCGGACGGCATTCTTCGTGCCGCTCTGCGCCGAGGGCGAGGTGCTCGCGGTGCTTGAGTTCTTCAGCCGCATCCAGCGAAGCCCCGATCAGGCCTTGCTCGATCTATTGGCGACTGCAGGGGCTCAGCTCGGGACGCAAGTTTTACGCGTCCGCGCTGAGCGGCGAGCCCTTGGCGCGGA
>JBDKJZ010000356.1:0-6322 GCA_039796375.1 Pseudomonadota bacterium | reverse complement strand
AACTCATCTGCGACCGGATCCTGCGTATTCCCGTGGGCTACGGCGTGATGGGTATCGCTGATTCCGATCTCCCCGTAGCCTCCCGCGTCGAGGCCCCCTAAGCCGCCGGCTCTTAACGTTGCCACACGTGTTATCCCGCAGCGAAACGCGGACACGATGGTTTCGTGATGCGCTTTCCACGTACTCGTGAGTCCACCATCGCTGTTCGGCGTAGCTGGCAAGTCGCAGTGCCCCACAGGTTGCGGGTTCAGCAAGCTCATTTCCTGCTCTCGCAGCAGCGTTAGGTGTTCGTCCAACAACACCTGCGCGTGCCCGCCGAGCTGAGCCTGCAAGCCGGTTAGATCACTAGCGACTGAATCCAGCACACTTTGCCGGCGGCCGCGACGCCGCGCCGCGGATTGAGAATCGTCATTCAGACCCGCGAAGGCCCGTTCAAACCCGCCAAGCGCAGACGCGATCGCCGGGATTGGCAGCCCAGACGCTGAGTAGCAGGTGTGTTGTCCCTCACCGTTGTCTGGATAGACTCCAAGCTCCAACGAGCTGAGCGGGGTCGTCTCTCGCCAAGCCCGTGCAAAGAACTGATCGATGCTCGGGCCGCCGCTGGGTACCCGCCGGCCCTCTTGTGGAGGCCGGCCGGTAGTCGACTCAGTCATCCCCCCAATGTGCTCATGCGCGCCCTGCAGGCCATGCACATGAAGCAACTGATTTCGAAAGAGAGTCAGCGGCGCTAGAGCTGGTCCTGGCGTGTAGCCCGTTCCGTCGCGCGACGGTATCCAGTGTTCAGGAAGCTGGCCGTTTCCAGTGAACATGAGATAAAATCGAAGCGGTGGCGGCGTGCTCTCGCTCTGCGCATAACGCCCTAACAGCCCACTTAACAGTGGGCTCCCACACGTGAACCCAGCCGCCCCCTTTAAGAAACGCCGACGCCGCAGAGCCTTCACGCGTAGGCTACTCAAAGTGGACTCCTTTCCCGACGGTGAAGGAAGCTTGGACTAGCCAGCAGCCGGATCAGCCCTTCGCGGAGGCTACCGCTTTGCACCGAAGCGGCGACCAGAGCAATCTCGACGGCGTCGCCCTCATCCGCTGTTCGGCCCAAAGCGAAGCGTAACCAATGGCGCGAGAAGCAAGCTGTCGTCTGGGGGGCTTCCGCGAGAGCACGGATCAAATCAGTCGCGCTGTCGAGTTGGGCATACCCTTCGCCCAGTGCCGGGACGGCCCCGGTGGTGTCGACTGGCACGCCGTGCTCGCTGATGCGATGACGCCCGATGGCGTCGAAGCCTTCGAGTAGATAGCCAACCGGATCGATCTGTTCATGGCAGACTCTGCATGAGTCGTTCTTGGTATGTGCAGCCAAGCGTTCCCGCGTTGTTCCGCCGGGGTCTGCAGGTAGCGGCGGGATCGTGACATCTGCCGGTGGGCTTGGGAGGTCGTTGCAGAGAATTCGTTCGAGTATGTACACTCCGCGCGACACAGGGGAACTCTCGCGAGGTCCCGCGCTGACTGCGAGCACGCCCGAATGCATGAGCAGCCCCGCCCTTGCGTCGGGCCAGGTCGTTTCAGTCTGGGCTACTACGTTTTCCAGCCCATAAACAAAAGCGCTTCGAGGGTCCGGCCACACCCGGTTGCTGGTCAGCAGGGTGTTCAGTGAAGCTCCTTGTTGCCACACCATTTCACGAATGAAGCGGTGGGTCTCAGCGGCCATGCCGCTAGCCACGTCAACTGTGAATTCCGGGAACACACTGGTGTCTTTGACTAGCAGCGGGAGACGATTGAGCCACAGCCATTGGTCAAAGAAGTGCGAGATCGTTTCATGCGCACAGGGCAGCTCGAATAAGCGCCGAGCTTGCGTTTCTACCTGGGCCGAAGAGTCAAGCTCGGCGTTTGCCGCCGCGTTCAGCAAGGTTTCGTCGGGGGGTTGTTCGCAGATGGCGTAAGAGAGCCGAGCCGCGACCTCCCAGTGCGTTAACCGATGAACACCCGGGGTTTCGGCGACTGGCGTCCCCACTTCCACCAGATACAAGAAGTAGGGGCTTGTCAGAATAGCTTGGAGCAACGTGGTCAAGCCCAACGCGGGATCGCCCTTCTGAACACCCGCGGTGTACAGGCTGAGCAGCGAACTCTGCTGCGCAGGGGTCAGTGGCCTACGATACGCACGGGGAGCGAAGTGCTCGACCAGCTCAGTGGCGCAGGCCAGTTGCGCCTCCGCTGTACCGCCAGGGTTGAGCGGGCCTTCAAGCTCGAGTCCGACGTATTCGAACGTCAGGGCGTTGTCGAAGGGGATCGTGTTGCCTTGGAAGCTCAGCAAGGTGTCCCCGGGAGTCTCTATTGTTATAGGGAACACTACAGAGGTCAGCCCGTGCAAGTTGGCCGCTGAATACACGACCTCGCCGTTGGTTAGCACGTTGAGGGTATCGATTTGTCGCCCCGGGATATCCAGCTGGAGGGTGCCCTGGTACTCGCCGGCAACGGGGAACTTGTGGGTGTACGAAGCTTTCGGATCACCCCACAACTCTGAAATGAGGCGGGTCGGGTCGCTGGCCTTGGCGTTCACGAGCTTCATGCTTACGGAGCCGAGGCTCGCGCCGATGATTCGCACTTTCTCCGCGGGTTCAAGTGGCGGAAGTATGTCGGGGGCGCAGGCTTGTGCGAGGCGATTCAGCGTGCGGTTGCTGAGTAAGCTCGCGGCGGCTTCCTCAGCGATCAGGCCCATCGCGTCTAGATGAGCAGCGCTAATAGTTTGAGACTCCACCACTCGGTCGAAGGTGTGGCCGTAGTTGTCGGGGGGCAAGAACTCAAACGCCTTTGGCTGCTCCCCAGTCAATACCGCGTAGGTATTCCGAAGTTCACGGACTGATAGCCGCCGAATTGGCCGAGAACCCACCTTGGCGTCTGGATCGACGTGCCAGCGGGTCGGGCCCGCTAGGGCAGGCTCTGGCGCCGTGACCGGCGGAGCCGGTGGCTGGTGCTCTTCGACGGGAAGCGCGGTGCCGCAACCTGCGACCATGAAGGCCACCCCCGCCAACGATGACCGAAGTTGCACTCGAAAAGTCTAACGACAGGAACCCCCCTGGGGAAGGCAGCTGCATGAATTTCGGTGCGCGCCCTCGTAAGTTTCCATGGCCCCCATACTTTTCAGGGGCCCGACGCTCAGGAGAGGTCCACTAACCCCGGCGTGTGGAGCGTAGCCCCTGGTTGCCCACGCCAAAGACACCCTCTGGATCCAGGGCGGTCTTGGTGCGTTGGCGCCAGCTGAGCGCCGCCTCCGACAGGATCTGAGGCAGGTAGTCTTTGCGGATCTGTCCGATGCCGTGGTGGTGCGAGAGCGCTCCGCCGTTCTCCAAGATCGCGCGCCGCGCCTCGTGCTCAAGCTTGGCATAGCTGCCGCACGGATCGGGCAGATCGCGTCCGTCGATTGCGAGGTAGAAGTAGATGCACACGCCGGAGGAGTACAGCTGGCTAATGCGGCAAGAGATGAACGCGCGGCCGGGCAACCCGAGCTCTTGGTGCAGCGCGATCACGCGGCGCCGCACTGCTTGGGTCACGTCCAAAATCTTGGTCCACGGGACCGTGGTTTCCATGGACTCGGCGAGCACCCCGTGGCGGAGGGCGAAGTCGCGTAAGTACGCAATGCCGAAGGTGAGCTGGTAGCCGCGTTCACCGTTCTCGGCGCCGCCGTCGATACCGCCTGTGTCAAGCGCGAGGTCGGTCACCCGTGCTCGCTGGGCGTTGACCTCAGCCTCGTCTCCTTCATAGACAATTGTGCACGCGCTGATCTGCTCCAGATCGAAGCGCTTCACGAGCGTGAGCCAGGTCTTCTGCAAGGTGCGTAGCTGCCGACCGATGGCGCTGGGTTTTGGTTTCAGCGCCTGCCCTAGGCGAAATTGCAAGTTGTCGACTAAGCGCACGCTAGCTGGGAGCGTTTGGTCGGCGCTCAGCGCCTTGAGGAACGCGACCCCGGTCTGGAAGTCGGGAAAGACGAACGAACCGTACTGTTGCACGGCCGGCTTCTTCGCGACTCGCACCACCGCCGAAGTGATGATGCCGAAATTGCCTTCAGACCCAAAAAACAAACGGCGCACGTCGGTGCCGATAGATTCACGGGGCAGGGCGCTCACGTGCGAGATCACGCCGTCGGAGCCCACCGCCCGCAAATCGACGACGATCTCTTCGATATTGCCATAGCGGTTCTTCTTCATGCCGCTGGCGTTGGTCGCTATCCAGCCGCCGAGGGTGGAGAACTCAATCGAGTCGGGTTCATGCCCTAAGACCAGCCCATAGCGGCCGAGCGTCTCCACAATATGACGACCGACGGCGCCAGCTTCGATTTCCGCCAAGCGATTCTCTGGGTCTATCCAGCGCACGCGGTTCATCCGACGCGTACTCAAGGCGATGATGCAGCGGGTTTCATTTTCTGGGCAGAGTAGGGCGTGAGTGACGTTCGTTCCGCCTCCGTAGGGGACTAAGCATGCGCCGAGTTCGCGCGCTAGACGCACGACCTCCACGACCTCGTCTTCCGACTGGGGACTCGCGACCACGTCGGGGATGCGCCTCAGGCCTCCGTGACGCAGCGCGTGCACCTCATCGAGCGTGTGGCCGTGACCGCAGCGCACGCGAGCCGCAGAATCGACGCTGACGTTCCCGTCACCGAGCAGCTCGCCGAGGCGCCGCTCCAGCTCAGGATGGGCAACGCGGGGCAAGGTGACTGCTGGGGTCTCGGGCTTGGGGAGCTCTCCGCCGAGCGTTTCACCGACGTGTTCTAGGAAGAACGGCCAAAGATCGGGCAACGCCTTTCCTGCGAGCGCGTAGCGGGTGCCTTGCAGCGTCACGTGACCTGCGGCGGTGCGCTCAAAACCCGAATCGGAGAAGCCCCACACGTTGCCGGGTTCATCGCTGCGCGTCGAGGCTTCTTTCGCTTCGGGGTAGATCTTCACATCACTAGGCGTTGAGCCCACATCACTAGGCGTTGAGCTCATCTTATTTAGCCTTTGATCCGTATCGCCCAGGTCAGCTTGGCAATACTCTTCAGTACGTTCGGGACGCGCCGGAACAAGTTAATGGACGGCGGGCGTTTCTCTTTGACGCGGATCGGGATCTCTTTGACGCGCACGTTGCCCCGGTAGGCCCGAATGACCAATTCACTCGCAAAGACGTCCTTGTTTACGAGGCACGCTTCTACGATGGGGATGAGCTTGTCGCGCCGGAAGGCCTTCAAACCATGGGTGTCGGTTCCGCTGAACCCGAGCAGGACCTTGAGCAGGGTAGTGTAAGCGATGCTCGCCGCATGCCGTAACATCGGTCGTTCATCACTCGCGCCCTCAATCAGCTTAGAGCCGATCACCATATCAGCGCTGTCGGACTCCAGGGCGGCTATGGCGCGCTGGTGAAAGTCCGTGTCGCAGAGGTCAATCTCGTCGCAGATGACAATGCGGGCTCGCGTCTTCAAGATGCCCGCCCGCAGCGCTTTGCCGTAGTCGGGTTCACCCGCGGTAATGAACCCCACCTCGGGGTACTTCTCGCTGAGCTCGCGCGCGAGCGCCACCGTGCCATCGGTGGAACCGTTCTCAGCCAGAATAATCTCGTAGTTCCAGTTGAGGGGCTTCAAGCGTTCCCGCAGATCGACCACGGCAGAGTGCAGGAGCCCCTCCTCGTTGTAGATCGGGATTACGATTGCCAGGTCCGGGATTTTGCCGCTGTTTGAGGCTGAGACCGAGTCCGTCATGGGCCCTGGTTGATCGTCGAAACTCCGACGTTTGTAAAGGACGCACTTTAGGTTTCAGTGGGCGCTTTTCCAGTCCGGACCCGAGCCCACATCGACCACAAGCGGCACGTCGAGCGGGTACACGTCCTCCATCGCGCGCTTGATTCGGAGTTTGGCTTCGGTCACTTCGGCCATCGGCACCTCGAAGACGAGCTCATCGTGGACCGTCAGGAGCATCCGGGTGCCCGGGGTAACGGGATCTTTGAGCTTCAGCATCGCCAGCTTCAGCAGATCGGCTGCGGTCCCCTGAATGGGGGTGTTCATGACGATACGTTCCGCGGCCAGGCGGCGGGCGCGGTTCTCGCTATGGATGTCAGGCACGATGCGCATGCGGCCCAGCAAGGTCCGAACGACACCACTGGCCCGGGTAGTCTGCAGGGTTTCGTCCATGAAGCGCTGCACCCCCGCGTAGCGACGGAAATATGCCGCGATGAACTGTCCCGCCTCCATGCGCGAGATGCCCAGGCTCTTTCCGAGCGCGCTGTCTCCCTGACCGTAGATCACGCCGAAATTCACGGCTTTGGCTCGACGCCGGAGCTCCACATCGACGTCCTCTGCGTCGAA
>JBDKJZ010000355.1:0-6327 GCA_039796375.1 Pseudomonadota bacterium | reverse complement strand
CGCGTGAAGGGCGCGCACTCGGCTCAAGCGGCGCCTTCAGAAACTCGTGGCTCTGCCGTTCTGAAGGGCGAGTCCTGCAACCTCAATCGGCGCCGAACCCAATCCTCCATGATCCGCACGGTGATAGCCGCTTCACGCCTAGTCGTACTCGCTGCCGTAGCGCTGGTCGCGGTTGGCTGCGTAGACGCCGAATTCGGCGGTGAGGTGGGCGAGCCTAGGATCGTCTTCAAGAAGCGACCCACCGGTTTCCTAGGTGAGGGAGGCGAGCTTGGTGGAGACGTCGGCGGCCGGGGAGGCGGGGTCGGGCCCAAGCCAGGCTCGGGACTTGGCGGGGACCAGGGATCTCCTGGAGCTGGGGGGGGAGGGCCGGAAAGCCCTGCAAACGGGGGAAGCGTTGGGATCGGGGGTGACGGTGAGGAACATTTGCCCAGTCACATCCCGGTGATCGACCCAGACTACGAGGGCCTGGACTCAGCTTTGGTTCCGGACATGGTCCCTGTAGGCTGCCTGGGTGGGTACGATCCGGAGAATCAACACCTCACAATCCAGCTGAACGCCGAGGTGTTCGGCGTGCGCTTGCACGCTACGACCATGGGGCTCTTTGCCAACGATGTATTGTGCGAAGACACCGGTGGTCAACCGCTAGATCTTAACAAGATCAAGCGCATAGAAATTCTCGGCGGCGAAGAGAGCAACGTAGTCATCTTCGACTTTTCAAAGGGCGAGTTCGGGGAAACTTTGATGACCAGCGAGGGAGGCTTCTATTTGGATGTGGCGGGAGGCACCGATCACCTCTTGCTCCGTGGCAGCGAGGCGGCGGACGAATTCTACGCTGGCTCCGATACGGATAAGTTGATGATGAGCTTGAGCTCAGTCGCTCGGATCAACGTTTGGGCCGAGGGATTTGACCGCATGACTGCCAGCTTGGGGCCCGGCGATGACAAGCTTGTGCCGATTGAACGACTGAACATTGGCCTGTTCGATGTGGATACCAAGGCGCCAGTCATGGCCGAAGTGCTTAGCTTGCCCATCCGGCTGTGGGGCGGGACAGGCAACGACCAGCTGGTGGGTTCCAGTCAGCGCGACTTCATCGGCGGTGGGGAGGGGGATGATGACCTGTCTGGGCTCGAAGGGAGTGACGTCTTCGAGGAAGACATCGCGGCGAACGGCGCGGACTTGGTCAACGGGGGACCCGACCTCGATGAGATCAGCTACCGATTTAGGATCAAAGACCTCACGGTCCAGCTGTGTCAGGCGCCAGTGGTCCTTTTCGGGTGCCTAGCTAGCGCTTGCGATTGTGGCGACAACAACGGCGAATCCGGAGAAGGTGACACCCTCGTCAACCTGGAGATCGCGCGAACCGGCGCCGGTGACGACAGGCTGTTGGGGTCACCCGGAGATGACTACCTGTACGGCGAGGCGGGCAACGATATCTTGAACGGCTTCGCGGGTTCCGATGTGCTTCAAGGGGGCAAAGGCGAGGATGAGTTCGATGGTGGTGACAACGAGGACATCTGCGACAACGACCAGGGTGAGCCCGCGCTGAGCTGTGAGATCTGAACGGCGGCAAGCCTTTGCGTAGTCAGCTCTGACAGCTGGGGCAAAAGAAGCTACTGCGCTGTCCAATCACCAAGCGGCGAATCGCAGTCGAGCAGTCCAGACAACCCTCGCCCTGCCGACCGTAGACGCTGCGTTGGTCTTGATAGCTACCGCTCTTCCCGTCGGGGGCTACGAAGTCGCTGATCGTGGAACCCCCGGCTTCAATCGACCGCTGTAGTACCTGGCGGATCTGCAGCGCGAGCAGCTCGCAATTGGCCTGGGTCAGCTTGTGACTCCTCTTTGCTGGGCGGAGCTTCGCCAAGAACAAGGCTTCGTCGGCGTAGATGTTGCCCACGCCCGCGACGACCTTCTGATCCAGCAATAGGGTCTTCACTGGGGCCTTGCGCCGCAGCGCCGCTGCGTAGAGGTGGTCGCCCGTGGTGCCCAGGGCGTCCGGCCCCAGCTTCTCAATGCGTGGATCGGTCGCGCCGGGTTCCAGCCACCGAACCTTGCCGAACTTCCGGACGTCCCGAAAGAACACGCGCCCGCCTTCCTGAAACTCGAACGTTACGTGAGTGTGCTGATCGGGATAGGCACCGAGACGAGCGTTCTGCGCGCCCTCAGTGAATAGCTGCCCCGTCATGCCCAAGTGCAGCAGTAGCTGGGAGTCGTCGTCTAGCTTGGCGAGCAAGTACTTGCCGATTCGATTCAGACTGACGACGGTTCGCCCGGTGACTTTTTTGACTAGCGTCGCTGGCGGAGTCAGAAAGAAATAGCTTGGGCGAGTCGTGCGCAGCGCGCAGATCCTGCGACCCACCAGGTCCGGGGTGAGTAAGCGCCGGGTGATCTCGACCTCTGGCAGCTCAGGCATCCGCGAACACTCGTCTCCCAGCCATTTGGCAGAGATTCTAGCGGGTTTCACTCGGAAAGTGGCACTTCCTTAGGCGCTTGCTAGTCGTTTGATGGATCATTTCAAAGCGATTTCGCTTGGTTGCGCTCGGAGGAGCGGGTACCCTCCCGCGCTGTGCAGAGCGCCGTTACCGATCGTGTCCGTGTCTCGGTCGAGGCCAAGTTCAGCCCCGAGCGTTCCAACGTTTCACGGGGGTTGTGGTTCTTCTTGTACAACATCGTGATCAAGAACGAGGGCCCAGAGACTGTACAGCTCGTCAGTCGGCACTGGATCATCACCGATGCTCATGGCGAAGAGGAAGAGGTCCGCGGGCCCGGAGTTGTCGGGCAGCAGCCCACGCTCCGCGAGGGAGAAGCGTTCGCCTACACCTCAGGCTGCCCCTTGAAGACTCCGTTTGGCTCGATGCGGGGCACGTATCAAATGACGAGCAGCGCGGGGCGGGCGTTTGAGATAACGATTCCAGCGTTCGTGCTTCGTGACCCCAAGAAGATGCAGTAGCTTCAAGTCAAGAGTGAGGCTGCGAGCCCATCGAGGATGTCTTTTTCGGACACACGGACACTCTTCAACTTAAAGTGCTTAAAGATCGCGTCGAGGATCACGGCGCCTCCGACGATGACCTCTGCTCGCTTTTTTTCAAGCAGGCGCACGCGTCTCTCAGCCGTGGTCATCTGGGAGAGCTCCCTGAGGAAGCGACTAGCGTGCTCCGCGCTGAGCTCGAACCCGTGGGTCAGCGTGGCGTCGTAGACCTTTAGGTTCAGCGCATAGGCCGCACAAGTGGTGACTGTACCCGCTAGGCCGAGCCAGGTTCTGGCTTCAGCGACTGGTAAGCTCTCGGAGACGTAGTCCAGCTGCTCCCGAACGAATGCTCGACACCGGTCTAGCTCTTCGGCTCGTGGTGGGTCACTCGTCAGGAAACGCTCGGTCATGCGTACACCGCCCATGTCCAGCGAGACAAACGAGCTAGGGGCTGCGCTGCCGAAAGCAAACTCGGTCGAGCCACCCCCGATGTCAAAAACCAAGAACGGAGCGTTGTCCTGCTCGACGCCATCCGTCGCTCCGACGAAAGAGAGCTGTGCCTCAGTCTCTCCCGACAGGAGTTCGGGTTCTTGTCCCATCAGCTCCCGCAGTGGTCCGAAAAACGCCTCGCGATTAGAGGCGTCTCGGGCGGCACTCGTTGCGGTGATTCGCACACGCTGAGTCTGGTGCCGTAGGAGCTCGCCCCGATAGCGCTTCAGCACCTCGAGCGTCCTGTCGATGGCTTCGGCTGAGAGGCAGCCGTTTTGGTCGACTCCCTGACCCAAGCGAGTGATCTCCATCCAGCGGGTCAACTCCTCGCCCCGTTCGTTGATGATCAAGAGACGTACCGAGTTGGTTCCGATGTCGATGCCCGCCAGGTTTTGTGCTGAAGCAAGATGCATAGTGGTTTCCGATTTCGGCTATTGGGCTTGGGCGAACCACACCCCGGACCTATCTCCGAGCGGGACACTATACAGAATACCCTCTCTGGGCCAACTCACCTCCACCACCTCCGAGACCCCCTCGGAAACCTTGATCGTCTGGTCCCGATCTAAATGATGCAGCTCGAGTGTCGCCGTACCCAGGGCGCTATCTAGGGACGTCAGCACGGTGATCATCGGGAGCAGCGCAGTGAACTGGTATTGTCCGGGGCGGACGTCGTCGGCGATCACCCGGACCTGAGTCCCCTGAAGGAGGGTCAGATCGCCTTTTTCTCCGTCGAAGCTGGTGAGGAACAACCCGCGCTCCGTTAGGTTATCCACTCGGATCCCGTGAATTGAAGCGTTTTTGGCGAGGGGTTCGAGTTTTCCGGTCTCCGGATCCAAGCGCTGAAGCTTTCCGTTTTGCCCATCGAAGTCGCTGATGAGCCCGAGGGCGGACAGATGCGCCACGCCACTGGCCACCTTTTCTAGCGGTTCACCCAGCTGGCCCACCCTCAGTTCCCCGGACTGCCCGCTCCAGTTCAGCACCGCCACGACCTGCTTGGCGCCGTTCACCTGGGTGAGATCCAGGTGCCCCTTCTTTCCTAGCCTGATGGGCGGGGTCTCTCCCAGTCGGACCCAGAGCTCACCTACCCGAGGGTTACCGGGATCTGGGTCAACCAAAAACAGGAGGGATGGTCCGTCATTGGTCGCCCCGATGATTCGGAAGTTGCCGGGCTGGGGTCCGAAGTCGCGCCGCGTCTTCGTTTCGAGTTCTTGGACAATCAGTCGACGCTCGCCGCAAGGGGAAAAATAGACCAACTCACGGCCATGTTTGCCCGCATTGAAAGACATGCCGCACGCGTTCTGGTCGACGGCAGTCCAATTCGAAAGGTCGCTTGTGAAAGCCGTCGCGAGCTCGCCAGTCTGGGTGAGCGTAGCGACCATCGGTCCGCCAGCCCCACCCGCGCTGTGAGCCAAGTCGGTCACGTCGGCCCGGCCCAAGTATTGCTGTTTGAGCGTTGAGTCATACGCTAGAACTTGCCCACCCGAGACCATCCACATCCACGGGGCGCCAGCTTTTCCTGGGGCAAACAGCACCCGGTCGGTGCGGTTGATACGCAGCGCAGCGCTAGCCAACTTTTTGCGCTCGTTGTTCCACGGGTTGAGATAGTAGACGTCGCCGCCACCGTCCTGGCTAATGAAGCCCGGTTCAGCCGCGAAGCTGGTGGAGAGGGGTAGGCTTCCATTTTGCAGAACTAGCTCATCCACCTCACAGGCGAAGTTGGTGAAGCGAAGTTCGCCGGGTTCTTCGTCAGTCGCGCGAGTCTGGAAGGGGATTCGTGCGTCCAGCTTGGGTCGGTCGTCGCCGCGTCGCAGGGCGCTTCTGTAGCGTCGAGCCTCCCCAGCTTCGCAACCCCCAGTCCCGGAGAAGGGCGCGATTGATAGGGTTTGGCCGTCGCGCAAGCCGACAACGAAGGCGCCGTCCTCAGAAGTACCATCGAACTGGATGTTGACGTGGTGGCCCCGCTGAATCAGGCGGCCTCCTGTCTCCACGGCTTCAAGTTCCGGGTTGGAGAGTTCACCGGCGACGTCGCCCAGGGTGTTGCCGAGTTCACAGCCCGCGGACGAAAAGCACAGTGTTGCGGCAAGCGTGGCGCCGAGTTGAATGCTCCGATTCATACGAAGTACTAGGGATAGCAATAATCCGGCCAAGGTTGGCACGATTCCAGCTAGGGTTGAGCGCGGACGCGCCTAGTGCGCCCTGGTTCTAGTGGGTCAGAATGGGTAGAAGCTTGAGTTCGGTGGCATTCAACGTCCAGGGGTATTCTTGAGTTTCAGAGCTCGGTGGTTTCGCTTGCTCATTGGCGGCCGCGCCGCGGCGATTGCGGCGATTGCCTGCAGTGGAATGCTGACAGCGCCGCCCGGGTTGGCACAATCAGTGCCGGAGCCCCCGGCGGCTAATGACGCGGCGGACTCGAGCTCGGCGACCGCCTTGTCGGGCCAGGGTGAGCGAGCGAAGGCGGCTGTCTCGCGGGTCGAAGCCCCCGTGGCACTGGCCGTCCCAGTGGACTACCCGACCGGAGCCGAAGGCGCTGCGGTGGTCGTCCTGCAGTTGGTTGTGGGCACAGATGGCCTGGTGAGGGAGCCGCAAGTGATCGTCGGGGACGAGCCGTTCGCCACGGCGGCTATCTCGGCGATAGGCAGGTGGCGCTTCACCCCGGCTCGGCGCGGGGACCGCCGAGTAGCCGCGAAAATCCAGTTCGAAGTGCGTTTCGAACAGAGACCGGGTCCGTCTGCGCCGGAGTCTTCTGCGAAGGCGCCTGAGGACGGACCTGCACCGCTAGGGTCTCCCGAGGGGAGCGCGGCCGCAGCGATTCAGACTAGCGTTGAGGTGGTTGTTGAAGGTGATCGTCCCCCCGCTACCGTGAGCTTCTCTCG
>JBDKJZ010000354.1:0-6341 GCA_039796375.1 Pseudomonadota bacterium | reverse complement strand
CTTCTCGCACACGATTGAGCGCACTTTGCGCGAGAGTCCGGTTCTGAGCCCGGGTCGCGTTTTGCTCTCTCGTGTTTCCCTTGGTCGAACCCCTTCCCTCCACCGCCTCCTTGGCCACTTGACTGGCGTCGTTCGGCGACTTCGTCGGTACTACGGGTCCGTCTGACTCCTGCATGCCGTTCATCTTCGGCTTCGACCCTTAGGCCTTCCCGTTGCGGCCCTGCTCACCATCGTGCAGAGCGCCATGCAGATCTCCCGGTTCTCGCGCAGAAAGATTCCGTACGTGCATGGGGTCGAAGGCCGCGCCGGGCCGGTGGGCATCTTGCGATAACGTTGCCCTCCGTGTTGCCTTCCGCCTCAGCTAACGACGTCGGCACCCGAACTCTTTGCATTTCGCGGCTCAATACCCAGCCCGTACGTACCCCTGTCAACGCTTCGGCGGCGCCCTCGCGGGCGTCACCGCATGACTCGGGGACATCGTGGATCGCTACTCCTTCAATGTGGGACTCTTTCATTCCTTTCTTTCTGCCGGTTTATCCCGGCGCACTAGCTGGCCCAAGCGTGCACCAGCTACCCCACCCACAGGGCAGCGCGGCTTATGTAGGCGCGCATAAGTGAACGTACGTAAGCCCTCTGATCGACGGATCTGAAAGTGAATCTTCGAGGGCGGGGTCGCTTGTTCCGCTGAGCTCCAAGCCGTCGGTGATGCTCTTCGCGCCGCGAACGGGGAAGAAGCACCGTCTTCGCAGCAATGCCGGCAAGTTCACTAGGACTGCAGTTCCGGAATCCTCGCCAGGCGCCTTCTGCGGCAACTGTTCTGGGGACTTGCCATCCGCATCGGCTCGGCTAATTATTCCCGGATATGCGTAGTTTGCTTGGTCGTGCTCGGCTCTTGGGCTTCGTGGTGTTGGCGCAATCGCTGAGTGGGTGCTTGAGCAAGGGGGACACCATCGTCAACGGCGCTGACGAACGGGGGTCGTCCAAAAATGACGACGCAGAGCCGGATGCAGGCGTGCTGGGCGAAGACGACACCGCGGAGCAATCCCCGGCGGGAGGCGGTGGCTCTTCGACGACCAAACCCAGAGACGACGAGGAACCTGCTTCTAACGGCGGCGCGCCAATAGGCGAGCCAGCAGGCAGCGGGACCGGCGGCGAAGCGAGCGTTCCCGACGCCGTCCCCCCTTCCGCAGACTTGGTCGCCTGTGCACCCGGCGCGACTCCTGGGAAGGCCGCCGCGGTGCAGCTTACGGATTCGACTGACAACAAGAAAGGTCTGCGCGTTACAGCTGGCGCTGGAGGCTACTTGCTTGCCTGGCAAGCCGTTGGTGCGACGAAGACAGAAGTCGCGTATCAAAGTTTTGACTCCGCGCTGAAGGCGCGCTTCGACGAGAAGAAACTTCCGGAGGTCAGCGACGCGGTGTCCGGCGTGGGGTTGGCCTTCAGTGCGAACAAAGACGCATTCGTGTTGGCGCACGACCAAGGCAATGAGGCGTTCATCACCTGGATTGCTCCGGCGTCGGGAGACTTAGTGCAAGCGCCCGTTGCCACGGAGCTTGTAACTCAAGGTCGGCCCCTGTTTGTGGCTGCTGCCGACACCGGCGTCGTGTTTGTGAGCAGCATGGGCTCAGGTGCTGGTTGCCCCGGCACCGCATTCTTTCGCGGACGTTTGGTGAACGAGAACACCGAGGGTTCTATCGACTTTCCGCTGAGTGGGGGTTGTGTCCTTGAAATGTTCGGTGTGGTGGTCGATCCCGCCGCTGGGTTTGGAATTGTGCTGCAGCCCCTGCGAACCCAGGGAGCGCTACACTTCGCTAGTCCGGAAGGAACCGCAGCGCCGGCACCACCTATCCTGGATAAGGCCATGGATGTCACTCAAGGTGCGGTTGTCGGTTGGGATGGCTCCAAGTTGGTCATGGCTAGCGTCCGCCCCGCAGGCGGCGTGAGCTACGGGCGGTTTAAGAGCGATGGGACGTTAGCGGGCAGCGCCGCGAATGTTTCTGCGCCGGGCAAACCTGTGAGCCTAGCTGTCGGCGCGGACAGCGTAGGCGTTCTCGTCGAAAGTGCGTCGACCGTGCAGTTCTTCGCGCGCGCGGTTAGCGACGGCACCAGTGTTCACCCGCCAGGGGTGGTCGCCGCGCAAAAGGGACTTCAAAGCCCGTCGCTGGTGCGAAGCGGGGGCGACTTCATCGTGTTCTTTCTCGCTGAGGATAACTCCGGAGATCCACAGGCATTTGCCACTACCGTTCAATGCGTCCAATCCAATTGGTAGTGCGACCTAGCGCGTGACCCCACCACCAAGAAACGCCAACACACGCTCTGCCGCTCGCACTCCCGAGAGCGCCGCTACGAGCCCCAGGCGAGGCTGGTCGGCGATGCAGTCGCCAGCGATGAACACGCCCGGTTGAGCGGCGATCCCTTCGCCGAAGCCAACCGCCTCAAGCCCGCGCACGCCGCCCACGGAGACATCAAACCCCGACTCTGATGCGACTTGAAAACGCTGAACGGACTGCCACGCCAAGAGCGGCTGACCAACGCCTGCGCTGGCGTACTCGAACGAAGGCGCGAGTTGCCCCCCCTCTTCGTTCATCACAATTCCGCCGCCAGCGATACCGCCGGTGCAGAGCACGACGGCGCGGCACGCCAGCGTTCGACCATCGCTGAAGCGCGCTTCGAATCCACCCGCTTGGGGCGTGAGCCTCTCAAGCCGCACAGAATAAACATCCCACCCGAGACCTTTTGCCGTAGCACTCAGCTCGTCGCGAGCGCGTTCAAAGCGCAGCCCCGCCAGCCCCCCGACCTCCGACAACGTTTGCCCAACCGGCAATCGCACTCGCTCCGCGAAGGCTTGCCATGCGCCCGGACTGTCTCCAACACAAGGCGGCAAGAGCGCCGCGCTGCAACCAGCTTCGGCGCAGGCCGCGTTCAAGCTCGCGGTTACGGGGTGGTCAGGCTGCTGCAGGCGAAGCGCCAACAGCAGCGCAGGCAGGCCACGTTCCTCAGCGCTCAGCCACTGCTCCCCTTGCAAGACCACGAACTCCAAGCTCTGACTCTTCGCCCACGCGCTTTCGTTGTAACTGGCGACGAGCCACTCCGCTGAGCACTCCCACCTGCTCCCCAAATTGACAACGCCGACTTTCGCCGCATTCAGCGGCGCCAAGTCGAGCACCGCTGTGTCCCGCGCCGAAACCTCGCGGAGCAAACCGCCCAAGGTCGCCACTCTCGCGTTCTTTGGCGTCAAAGACCAACCAACAACCTTCGCGAACGCTGCAAGCTGGGAGCGACTCGCGGCGGGTAACGAACCGTCCAGCGTCGGCGCCTCAAAGGCTCCACTGCTCAGCTCGCTGGCTCCGGCTCCGGCCCAAATCCAGGCTCCGCGCAGAGTGCTTTCGGCGCTGAGCAAGCGCTGCATCACGGCGGTAGCAGCGAAACCGCCACCGACGACTAAGACGTCCACTTTGAACCCCCTTCGAAATCACCATTGCCACCGGGCGCTAGCCCAAGCTGCGCGCGATGATGCCCCAAGGCGATGGCCTCCTGCCGGACCTGCTTCGGCCCGAGCACAGGCAAGCGGTGCTTCAGACCGCGCCTCAAGAACTCGGCTGCGAGCTCGCGGCCCTCTGCAGGTGAGCGTCCTGTCTCCTGCGCGACCACCTGGCCGCAGCGCTGGGCGCAGCGCATGCCGCCGCACGGGCCTAAGCCCAGCCGGGTCCGTCGCGACACCGCGTCCACGTCAGTGGCCCACTCGCTTTCGATCACCTCCCGAACTTCGGCGAGCGTGACCGGTTCACAAATGCACACCACCTCCGCATCCGCCGGGGTCCGCTCGATGCGCTCAAGGATACGTTCCGCTCGGGCGCCGTGTCGGTATAAGATGCGGCTCGCCGCGAGCGGCTCTAGCCCCGCGCGCGAAGCGAGCTCCTGAACGCTAAGCGCGGGCTCCCCCCCTGGCAAGACCGAGCTGCTCGTTCGGCAGCGCGCCGAGTGTCCAAGCGATTGACAGAGGGTGTCGCTCATTTCTTCGGCGAACAGGCGATAGCTAGCGAGCTTGCCGCCAAGCATCGAGTAAAGCCCCGGGGCGCCGTGCGGAGCGTGGTCCACGATCGTGTGCTCGCGCGACAGCTCGTCTTCTGTCTTGCCCCACTCGAACAAAGTGGGTCGCACTCCGCTCCAGGTGCCGACGGGCCTCGCCTGTTTGAGCGTGGGGAACACCCCGCTCAGCGCCTGCATCAAATACTGCGCCTCATCGCGGGTCGCGAACACATTGTCCAGATCACCGTAATAGTCGTCGTCGGTGGTGCCGATCACGGTCGTGTTCTGCCACGGCTCCATGAACACGCGACGGCCATCGATCGCCTTGACCATCACGGCGTAGTTGCTGATGCGGCGGTCCAAGTAGATGTGGATGCCCTTGCCAGGTCTGACGCGCGCCGCGTCCTTGGGCAACTGCGCGAAACTCGCCGTGAGCGGCGCCCAGGCGCCGGTGGCATTGACCACGCGCTTCGCCGACACGCGTCCCCCCGTGACTGAGCTCCCCTGACGCAGCTGATAACCCAGGGTACAGCCCTTTTGATTGGCTTGAATCGAGGTCACCGACGCGGGAACCAAGACCTGCGCGCCGTGGCCCGCCGCGTCCAAGGCGTTCGCTACGCACAAACGGACACCATCCACCCCGTACTCATCAAAGGTCACTCCGCCTTCAAGATCCCCCGCTAAGCCCGGCTCCAGGCTGCGCACCTCATCACCGCGAAGCCGCACATGAGGCTTTCCACCCTTGAGTGGTTGATATTTGTCGTACACGTCAAAGAACGCGTCCAACAAATCGAGCTCATTCCGAGACCCGCGTCCCTTGTTGACCGGCAAAATGAACGGCACCCGAAACAACAAGTGCGGCGCTATCTTCTGAATGTGGCCGCTATCCAAGCACGAGGTATAGGTAACGTCAGGGTCCATCGTGAGATAGCGCGGGCCCCCGTGGATCATGCCGCTGCTGTTGCCGCTGGCTCCGAAGGCGAGGTCATTGCGCTCGAACAGCACCACCTTCAGGCCGCGCAGAGCGCAGTCTCGCGCCACCCCGGTGCCGTTCACTCCGCCCCCAATTACGGCAACGTCGTACTCGGCGTTTTCGTCACTACCCATCACCCAGAGGGTTGTGCCTCGGCACGGGCCTGGGCCCAAGGAAAAACGCGAGTGAGGCCCGGGCGACAGCAAACTTGCCCAGTGGGCAAGCGGTCCGCTAGCGCGGGGGCATGTTCTCAAGATCGGCGGCCGTTCGAAGCCGGATCTCCACCCTCGTGCGTCTCCTGGGACTGGCGCTGCTGGCCCCGCTCTTGACCACAGCCGCCGCGAGAGCCGAGGTCAAAGCGGCGGTTCCGACCTTGGTCGCCCCGACCGCCGCGGATACCACCCCGCAGCTGAGGCCCCCAAACCTCGGTCCCGAATCAGACGAACCCCTCGCGGACGGCTCGGAACAGAGCCGAGGAAAACCCACTGTCAAGCTCGACCACCTGGGGTTTCCCGCCATGCTCGGCGGTCAGCGGTACGAAAAGTTCCTACGTAAGGCGCTGGCCAAAGAGGTGCTGAGCGTCGACTGGGGTGCCAGCTCAGACAGCACTATCGAGTACCGCTTCTTCGTGACCGAGCTCACGGTACAGCGCAAAGGCGATGCGCTGCTGGTCAAGTGCAGCGCCAGTGGGCGCCTGCCGCGAGGGCAGAGCGCCAAGAGCCAGCTCAGTTTTGGGGGGGATCCCGCGAAACACTCGCAGCTGATCGAGCGCGTGCTCGGGATCGTCGCGCGCGGGGTGATTTCGCGCCTGGCCGAAATTGAGCGCGTTCGGCGGGGCGAGCTGAACCACGCCCGCGTGCCAGCCCCCTCGCTCCCGGTGGACTAGCGGAAAGGGTCCGGGTCTGTCAGGCTCAGCGCCCATGGACCTACCTGAGCCCAATGTCAGCCGAGAACTCCTGGCGCGCTACGCTGCAATCCGCGCGATAGTCGCCTCCGAGTTAGGGCAGCCGAAGTTAGTCCTACCGACAGGCGAGTTCTTCCCTGACCGTTTTGAGCCGAGCGAAGCCGGCGTCGCCCGGGTGTTGAAGCGCCTGCAAGCTCACGCCGGGATCAGCGACATCCCCGTTCGTGCTCAGGTCGTAGGCGAAGGGGGGCTTGAGGGCTCGTCCTCCAAGAGCTGCGGCAGCGGGGGGTGCGCGCCACAAACAAACAGCGAGTTACAAGCCCCGCGCTTGGTTGATGCTGGCGACACGTGGCTGCTGAACCTCAGCCCGGGGGAGCTCACCCACCCTGTCGGGTTAACCACGCTGCTCGCTCGATCCTTGTCGGCTATCTTTCT
>JBDKJZ010000353.1:0-6364 GCA_039796375.1 Pseudomonadota bacterium | reverse complement strand
GACTGCTCTTGTAGCGCGGCGGGGATGACGTCCGCGGAACTTGGATCGCTCCACATCATCTGGAAACGCACGTCGGGATCGTTCAAGCCCGACAAGTCCTTCACTCGTTCTTTTAGCAAGCGGTCTCGCGCGATACCGCCATGCACGAACAAGAATCGCTCAAAAAACAGCATATTCGGCAACATCTCGAACATGGCCATATACGCCTGAAAGACGGAGTCATCAGCCGTGTGGGGCTGCAGCGTATTGATCGCCTCCGCGGGTCTTACCCCGCCGTAGACCTTTCCCTGATGCCGGAAATAGTACTCGTGATTCCCCCGCAGCAAGTACACATAGTCCGGTTGCTCTACAAACAGCTGCATCACCGCGCGCAGGACGCCTTGGTAGCTGAACATACCGCGGTCGATATAGTCACCAAGTAGGACCAAGCGCGGACAGACTGCGGTCGGATCCGCCTTGTGCGCGGCGACCTTCTCAAAGAACCGCGACTGCATCAACACCGCTTTCAAGCAGCTGTAGCAGCCATGCAGGTCGCCCACACAAATGAGCTCATACTCTTGTCCCGGCCTAGTGGCTTCCACGAAGATGTGTTCATCTAGAAAGGGCTCACGACCCTGGAATTCCTGCACGGTCTTGGCGGTACCCAGCTTGCCGGCGCCCCGAAGGCGCTTCTCCTCAAGGGTGACCGTGACCCTCTCGATCAGCTCCCTATCGCGGGCGAGCTGCGCCTGCAGCTTCGTGGGCTCACTTGAGTAGTGGGCTTCCACTTGCTCAAGGAACGGATTATCAATCGCTGGCGGAAGCAGGCTAGCGGTCCCTCGAAAACCGACGGTTCTCGTCTGGTCATCCTCGTCGTCGAGCAGCTCGATTCCCCATTCGTCCTCGAGCAGATCCGCTAGCTCCGCGCGAAACTTGACCTCAGCTGGGTGTACCTCTCCATCGGCGTGGATCAGTTCATCGATTGCGTCCATCAGCAGGTTTTGGTTGTCATCGTCGAAAGACTTGAAGATCTCATAGCAGCGCAGACGCAACTTGGAGCGAACGAACTCCGACTGCTCTTCACCGTCAGCGACGGCCTCAGTGAAGAGCTCCTGTACCTGCTGGTCGATGCCTTCGAAGACCTCGTAAAAGTGCGTCGTGAACTTGCCCACCAGTTCCTGCCGCAAGGCGTTGTCGTCGGAGACCGCACTTCCGACGCGGTACTCGACCAGCTTCCTGATGTAGCTACGGACGAACTCTCGCTCCTTGGCGTCGAAGTCTCCGTCGATATACCCGAAGGTTGTCAGATAAAAGATGACCGCTCGAATCTGTCGGTCAGCGGTCGCCCCATCCGCGCTGAAAGTTAGCATCGGCGCAGAGCTTAGCTCAAAGCCCGGAGGCGCCAATCGGATAACCCGCTTTTCGGATGGCGCGACGTCGGCGAACGCGACTTTCTTAAGCCGCCCTGCGAGCTAGGTCCTTGGCGGCGTACGGGAATGTGCGCCACTGCAGCCCGTGTCACTACACGCTAAGCGATGATGGGTTACAGGCGCGGGAACCAGGTAAAGCTATCGACTAACACGGGCTTCTCATCACTCAGCGGATCGACTAGTCCCAAACACCACGCGTCCACTCGGCTGCCGTCTGCCCGCACGCGCAGGCGCACGAAGTGCTTGAACCCCGGATGATCCAGCGCAGTAAACGCCTGAGTGTTCTCAAACCCTAAGCGTGTCAGCAGCGCCAAGTAGGAGCCAAAAATGTAGGCCCCGATGAACGCTGCGGTCCCCCACAGGAGCAGCTGTACGAGGCGCGGCGGAAGCTGAATGTCGACTGAGTGCCACATCCATTCCATCGCTGCCATCGCGATCGCGGGCAACGCAGCGGTCAGCAGTGCCGCCACGAAAGCAAACGCGATGGTCACCCTGTGACCGCGCCGCACGCCGCCGATGAGCGCGTACAACAAGGTGAGCGTGAGCGTCACGATCGTCGCGGGCACGAGCACTGTCTCGATCTGCTCGAACGAGGTTCTCTCGAACCATAGCGTCGGTGCGAACAACGCCAAGAACGCCAGGTGGGGCAAAAATCCAGAACGACCGAGCGCCACCTTCGCCGGAACGCGGCGCAGCAAGCGCCGGCTCTGGGCGACGCTCGGGAACTCCACCTGTGCCTTCAGCTTGCCGCGTGGGCGGATCGCCGCAGGGTGCAAGAACGCGCCGCCGCCGCCCGCTGTGACGTGGAGCGTCTTGCCGTCTTGCTCCCGTCGGTAGTGATGGATATCCCCAGACAGCACGAAGTGCGCGCGTGCGCTCAGCGTGAGACCGAGCGCATCGACCATGCCGACTCCGGTTTCGCTGGGTTCGCCGAAGGCGTGGACGGGGTCGGGCAATACGAGCCACGGAGTCACGCTGAGTCGCTGATTTAGGAAGCTCTCGAAGAAGCGCTGCTGGCGGACGTCGATTTCTTTCAGCTGACGATCGACCGCGAGCATGCAAACGCCTGGCGCAAGCGGCAGGGCAAAATAGCTTGCTCCCTGGACGGCGCCGTAGCCGATCAGCTCGAGTGTCCGCGGCTTCTTGACCTTTCCGCCTCGCACGAACTCTCGAGTCCACGCGGCGGTGCGGGCTAACACGGTTGGATGCCGGGTGTCGGCGCTCGGACGAAGCGTTCCATATGGATTGTCGTCGAGATGACGGCGGAACAGGCGCCCGAAACCGTCGAGTCCGTCGTACCAGTCGTGATTTCCTGGGATCCCTAACACCACGCGGCTGCCATTGTCGACGCGACCATCCAGGACCGAGTTGAACGGCTCTACAATCCGGCCTCGGATCTCCTCGGCGGTGGCCACAGGGTAGGCAGTGTCGCCGCCGAAAAGCAGTAGGTCACCCCGGGGCGCTCGGAGCCGCGTCCCAGGGTTTGACGGGTCGGGGAGCTCATACTGCGCAAAGATCAGCGTCGCGACAGCGCGGCTAACCGAGACGTCATCGCCCGTGTCGGCGACGTAGTCTATCCAGATGTCACGTCCAAGGCTCTCCGTGACGGTGCTCGCGCGGGTGCGGCTGCCTAGGCGTCGGGCCACGCGGCGCACGAGCTCGTCCGGAAGATCAGCGGTCATCCAGTCACGCGAGTCGACGTCCTCAGTCGCGATGGCGCTGGCGACAAAGTGGCGCAGATGCCCCCAGAACGACTGGAGTCCAAACCAAACGACCCCACGCGGGCGCTCCCGACCGCGTTCGAAGTGGTGACGCACCCGGCCATCGAA
This sequence comes from Pseudomonadota bacterium, assembly GCA_039796375.1. Taxonomy (GTDB): domain Bacteria; phylum Myxococcota_A; class Polyangia; order Polyangiales; family Polyangiaceae; genus SZUA-265. The sequence goes on along the minus strand of JBDKJZ010000353.1, from coordinate 3,126 downwards.
GGCCGCTGGCGCGTAGGCCGGTGGCGCACTTGGGCGGGACGAGGTGACGTCTGGCCGGAGTCGGGACCCGTCGGAGCCCGACGCCCCAACCGGGGTAGGGGCGTCAGACTCGGTCACTGGCCTCAGCGAGCGACGCGGCGATACAAGGGACGCGGGTCGTCCACTGCCGCTTGGTAGGTAACGTCAAACTCGTCGAAGGCCTCCAAAGCCCCCTGAAAGTCTTTGCCGTCCTGCAGTGCATACGAGTCAATACCGCAGCGATACATGTAAAAGAGCTGGTCGCGCAAGACGTTGCCAACGGCCCGTAGCTCTCCTTTGTAGCCGAAGCGCTCCCGCAGACGCCGCGCATGGGAAAAGCCGCGCCCGTCAGAGAACTTCGGAAAGTCGATAGCGATTAGCTCCAAGCGATCCAACTGCAGGATGTCCTCCGGGTTCTCGTCGCTGCCGAGGACCACCGCGGTCTTGCCTGCTCTCTGCTGGAGCAGGTCTTTTTCGCCGTTCCAGTGGCTGAGGCCTACGATGATGTTTCCTGCGCTCGGGATTGTGTGACCATCGCCTAACAGGATCCAGTCATCCTCGATGATCTGTTTGTTCTTAATGACCTTCATAGAGGGCCTCCTTAAAGGGCGCCATACCGACTCGGCGGTAGCACTGAAGAAAAGTTTCGTCATCGCTCACTCGAATCGAGAGGTACTGTTTGACGATGGTCTCGACGGCGCCGACGACGGTCGTCTCGTCAAACGCCGGACCGATGATCTTACCGATTGAGGCGTCGTCGCTATCCTGGCCGCCAAGCATCAGCTGGTACGCTTCTTGACCGTGCTTGTCGATGCCGAGGATCCCAATGTTGCCGATGTGATGATGGCCACAAGCGTTAATACAGCCCGACATCTTGATGCTCAGTGGACCAATGTCGCTTAGGTAATCGATATCGTCGAACTTCTTCGAGATCTTGAGCGCGATAGGGATGCTGCGCGCGTTAGCGAGGTCGCAGAAGTCGAGGCCCGGGCAACAAATGATGTCTGTCAACAACCCGAAGTTTGGCGTCGCCAGATCGAGCGAACTCAAGATTTTGAAGAGTTCGGGCAGGTCCTGCGAGCGCACGTCGGGGAGCACCAAGTTTTGGCTGTGGGTCACTACTGCATGGCCCAGGCTGAACTTGTCCGCGATGTCAGCGATGGCGTCCATTTGCGTGTCGCTCAAGTCCCCAGGCGGGATGTCCTTTTGCTTGATGGACAAAACGACGATGCTGTACCCGGGCTGCTTGTGCTTCTGAACGTTGTTGGTGATCCAACGAGCGTAGGCGCGATCTCCACCAAGCGTCTGCGCTTGAAGCTTCAGATCGAGAGGCTCTAGAGCCTCGTAGGCGGGCGGGGTAAACTGCTCGGCGATTCGCTGAATTTCTTCGCGTGTGAGCTTCAACGCGCTGTCCTTCATCAGCGCCCACTCGTCCTCGACTTCCCGAGTGAAACGCTCGACGCCGTGCTCGCTCACGAGAATCTTGATGCGCGCGCGGTACTTGTTATCCCGGCGCCCGTGGAGGTTGTAGACCCTGAGAATCGCTTCCAAGTAGCTGAGCAAGTGTTCGTAGGGCAGAAACTCGCGGACCACGCTCGCAATGAACGGAGTGCGGCCAAGGCCCCCTCCGACCCAGATCTGGAACCCCTTTTCGCCCTGCTCGTTCTGAACGATGCGCACCCCGATGTCGTGGTAGCGAATCGCCGCCCGATCGTGATCGGGCGTGCCAGTGACGGCGATCTTGAACTTGCGCGGCAAAAACGCGAACTCGGGGTGGAAGGTCGACCACTGACGAATCAGTTCGCAGTAGGGTCGGGGGTCCTCGAGCTCGTCCGGGGCGACTCCCGCAAAGGGGTCGCTGGTGGTGTTACGGATGCAGTTGCCGCTCGTCTGGATCGCCTGCATTTGGACGCTGGCGAGGTCACTCAAGATTTTCGGCACATCTTCCAGCGTAGGCCAGTTGTACTGCACGTTCTGGCGGGTGGTTAGGTGCGCGTAGCCCTTGTCATAGGTGCGGGCGATGTGCGCGAGCATGCGAATTTGCGCGCTGTTCAATAGGCCGTAGGGCACCGCTACGCGCAACATGTAGGCATGAAGCTGCATGTACAAGCCGTTCTGCAGACGCAGGGGCTTGAACTCGCTCTCGGTGATTTCGCCGGAGAGGCGTCGCTCAACCTGTCCGCGAAACTGCTTGGCGCGCTGTTCAACGATGCGCTGGTCGTGAATGTCGTATTGGTACATGGGATAGATCCTCAGTTGTTCGGGCTCAGTCGGGACGGCGAAGCGGAGTCGTGGGTCCAAGCGCGCGCACCTTTTCGCGCACGCTGATCGGCACGGGGCTGCCGTTGTCCACTGTCACGTTAAAAGCGTGAGGGTCGCAGATCAGTCGCTCCTGCCCGCGGGCTAGGCTAATCAACGCGTCGCGCTGAGCCTCATCGTCAATCGGTGTGGCCTCGGAGAGCTTCGAAGTCCAGGTGCCATCCAACTTCATATACATCGGGGCGCCCGTCAGCGTGTCGCCGGCGCTCACCACGAAGTGGGTTCCTTTAGGTTGAGCCATGCGCGCCATCTTGCAGCTTCGTGTGCGATAGTAAATGTACATTATTATTATGATAACCATTCACATGGGTTATGGTTATCGTGCCCCCTGCGGGGCTAGGAGCGCTGAGCGAGCATGCTGAATCTTAACCAAGTCCGTGTTTTTAAAGCAGTTTGTGATGAGCTCAACATCACAGCGGCTGCGCGACTTCTGCGGATCAGCCAGCCCGCGGTTTCCAAGCAGCTCGCCGAGCTTGAGCAGGCGCTGGGTACGCCGCTCGTGGATCGTCTGCCGCGGGGAGTCCGGTTAACGAGCGCGGGTGAACTGCTCGAGTCCCACGCTCGCCGAATCTTCCAGGCGGAAGCCGACGCGGAGGCCTCTCTCCACTCGCATTTGGGGCTGCAAAGAGGACGGCTGTCGGTGGGTGCCAGCACGACGGTCGGGAGCTACCTCGTCCCAGGCGTGTTCGGTGATTTCCACAAACAGCACCCGGAAGTCGCCCTGGAACTCGAGATAGACAACACCCAGACGATCCAGGAGGCGCTGCGCGCCGGCGCGCTGGATGTCGG
>JBDKJZ010000352.1:0-6368 GCA_039796375.1 Pseudomonadota bacterium | reverse complement strand
TACGCAGACGCCGCCGGGGGAAGTGCTCCCGGCGGCGAGCCGCTCCCGAACGACGGGGCCAGGCTAGGCCCCGGACTGCTCGCGCGGCTACTCTCTCCTGACAACGCCTGGCGCTCGATCGCAGGTAAAAGTCTGAGCATCGGCGCTGCAATGGTGGGTCTAGCCGCCATCGGGATGTTCTCAGCCCAAGCCAACGACACGAGGTCATCGAAGGAGCTTCGACCGGTGGTCGACCCACCCGTTGAGGCGAATCATGGTTTATCCAGCAGTTGGTTGGCGGGCGCGGGGCTTCCCCCTGACACCGGGAGTTCTCCGGACTCGTCCGCTACAGCCGGCGCCTCTAGTGGCTTCGGTTCTCCCGAGGCGCTCCAGGACCCCCCATCCGGGGAGTCCAACGTCCCCAGGCCTGGCATGACCGCCGACGGAAAAGTGATCCTGAACAGCGCAGACGCCTCGGACTTCGATCGTTTGCCCGGGGTGGGAAAAAAGCGCGCTGAACAAATCGTTCAACTGCGAACGAAACTTGGGGGCCGATTCAAGAAGCCCTCGGACCTGCTACGGATCCGCGGGATCGGGGTCAAGAGCCTGCAGAAGATGCTCCCGCACTTGGTCCTCGATCCTCCCTCTCCTCAAGCACCTATCCCCGAAGAACCCAGGTAGTCGAGAGCCGCTCCCGCGCTATCAATGCGGGGGCGGCGCGCTATTTATTGGTCGGTGGCGGGGCGACCATGACACAGTTCCGGCCCGCTTCCTTGGCCTTATACAAAGCATCATCCGCACGCTTGAACAGCTGTTCTTTCGTTTCGGCGTGGTCATGGTCGACGGTCGCGATCCCGAAACTGGCCGTGACTCGCAGCGGACCCTGGGCAGAGGGAACGGTGGTCCGTTCAATCGCGATTCGAAGCCTCTTGGCGGCGAGCATCGCCCCTTGTTCATCGGTTCCGGTAAGGACAACGCAGAATTCTTCACCGCCGAAACGAGCGGTGATGTCGCCCTTGCGTGCGGCCGCCCGCATCACGCGTGCCACCACCTTGAGGACCTCGTCACCGGTCTGGTGTCCATAGGTGTCGTTAAACTTCTTGAAGTGATCGACGTCTGCGACGACGAAGCTCATCTGAGACTTCTCCCGCAGGGCACGCGCGAGATCGCGCGAGAGCGCCTCCTCTAAAGCACGGCGATTGGGGAGCTCAGTCAACGCGTCTGTGGTGGCCTGAGTGGCCAGGGCTTGATTGGCCCCTTGCAGGCGTCGGGTGAGGTCTTCTTTTTCGGCGACGACGCGCTTCAGCGTTCGCACGATTTCCTCAAGTTGGTGATTCATCTCGACCAAGCGCTGGTTCGCATCGTCTCTGAGCTGGGCCAGGTCGAGCTGTGGGCCAACGTCTCGCTGGAAGGCCGAAGCCGCCTCGGTGACCAGGTCGGGCAGCTGCGCTAACACGTCCTCGACAATCTTCTCAGATATCCCCGCGCGCGCGGCGGCCTCAAGCGCAGCCTGCTTCGCAGATACGATTAGGCCGCTCTCGTAGACGCCAGCGAGCCGCTCAGCTACCCAACAAACTCGTGCCATCGGCGCTTGCGGAACCGTGTCGGAGTGATGGTAGCGAATGGCTTCGACTGTTTCCTTCGGAAGGTTGTAGCTCGTCGCTAGCTCTGCCCCGTCGTCTGGGTGAGGCGCTTGCCCGGTCGCCAGCTCATGCACAATCCGGAAGTCTGCCGGCATTCGAGCGAGATCCGCGACTCTGGCCAGGTCATCCCTGGCGCGCACTAGGAGACCCGCCTCCAAAAGCAACCCGGCTGTAAAATAGGATGAGGTTTCTTTTTCACCAATCGCTTCAGCGATCAAGCGACTCGCGATCGCCCGGCGGAGGGACTGGCAAAGCAGCAGCGCGCCATCTTCACCCATCGGCACCAGGTCTGACACGACGAGACTCAGGGCAATGTTCCGCAGTCCTCTAATGCCCAATAGACTGACGGCCTGGTTAACATCCTGAACAGCCGTCGGGCGCTGGAACGCCGACGAGTTCACCATCGACAGCACGCGGATCGCGAAGGCTGGGTCGCCAATCGCCAGCTTCGCGAGGTCGGCGACGCTCACGCCGTCTTTAACCGCCTCTTGAACGATTTGAATGGCTGCTGTCGAAGCGGGCTGCCGGCGGGCTTGCTTCGGGGCTCTGTCGCTCGTGACTGCGGGGCTTTGGGTCGCCTGGGTGTCCGCTGAGTTCATCGAGAGGGTGAACGGTCAGTACCCCCTGCTACTGAATGGACGACACTCGCGCCGGCCGTAGTCTGAGCTGGCTGGCTTCGTTAATAGCTGTTGAGGTTCGTAGGGTTGCGGACGCATTGGGATGGAATCAAGATTTTTCAGAGGTGCGTTTTCTGCGGAGGGCGTGGTCCCGAGGCGTCCCCGCCCGGGAGCGGGAATGTGGGCCTTCGTGGGCTTTGACAAGGACTCACCCTAGGTACCGGTGGTTCCGCAACGGACTCACCGGTCCAATGTAGGCCCAAGTCGACTGCCGTTGGTGCTCCGCCTGGGCGTGGGTGGGTCGTCAGCAGCTGGCGCAAAAAACCGTCATCGTTCGAAAAAATGGGAGCGCACCTGCTGTGGAGTCGGGCTATCGTCCTGCAATGACTCAATGCCCGCGGTGTGGAACCTCGAATGCGCCAGCGAATCGCGCTTGCATAGCGTGCGGGACGCCATTTCAGGCGAGTGCGCCGGGACAACAAGGGCAGCCTCCCGGGCAACACGGTGGTCCCCCTCCTGGTCAGTACGGTCCCCCTCCTGGTCAGTACGGTCCCCCTCCTGGTCAGTACGGTCCACCAGCTCAGCCCCCAGGAGCGCCGCCAGGCTACCAGGGAGGTCCGCCTCCAGGCTACCAGGGAGGCCCGCCTCCAGGCTACCAGGGAGGCCCGCCTCCAGTAGCGCCGCCACAAGTCGGAGTTCCGCCCGTCGCGTCGCCGCCCGCGCAAGTGGGAGCGCTGGGGGAACGGGCCAAAGACGGGCCCGGCGCAGCCGCGACGAGCTCGCCAACCGCGGTCTCTCCGGCGACCCAGAAATCCAGAGTTTGCGGGTTCCTCGTCACCTTCGAGTTGAGCGATCAGGGTGAGTTTTGGGTGTTGCGACGTGGAACCCTTCGAGTGGGTCGGAAAGGGGCTACCGAGGGCCTCGATATCGAAATCGACCACCCCACCGTGTCGTCCAGCCACGGCCTCATTCACGTCGATCATGAGGGGGCGCTTTCACAAATTGAAGACTCACAGTCGGCCAACGGGACCTTGCTGAATGGCAAGTCGATCGCCGGACAAGGCCGTCGTGAGCTGCGCGACCACGACAAGATCCGGATCGGCGGGGTCAACTTCATCGTCAAGTTACTCTGAAGGCTCCCGTGTCCGAGCAGGAACCCAAGGACTGGGACGAGCTATTCGACCATTTCAGCTTGGCTGAGTCCCGTCGGACCGCTGAGCTGCAGCGCCAGGCTCACGAAGCTGACGCGCTGCGAGAATTTGAGGCCTGGTGCCAGATCGCCATTGAACGTCTGATGCAAGATATCAAGCGGGTGGCGCTTGCTCGCTCTGCGGTGTTTGTCGAAAAGACGGGACGTGAACTCTTGGTGCAATATCCGAGTGGTCCACCCATATCGACCTCGCGCGGCGGACCTGAGATTCGCTTCCTCAAGCTGGGGATCGCTGGTGCGCAGGTGCATGTCTACTCTTCCCATGCGCGCGGTGGCCTAACCCACATTCACTTGCTCCCCAGTCGGAGCACCAGTCTACGGGAGAACGATCGCCTGGTGAGCGAGCCCGGCGCCTTCATCGTCCGGCGACCCGATGATGACTACGAACTGCGCTTCCTGAGGGGTGATCCTGAGGGGCCGGCGGGGACGCCGATGTCGATCGACGTGCTAATATTTCGGGCTTTTCGCCTGTTGTTTCGTTGGGCCGAAGAAGCCTAGAGCGCGCGACGCTTCAGTTCATCAGCTCGCGTTCGGGAACCGCTTCGCGACAGCAGGCGTGGTTGGGTGAGGCTTCGTTTATCAAGCGCCGTATCTCTAGCAGCTCCATACCGCAGTTCTCGTCGTGTCCGTCGACGTACACACGCAGCAACGCCGCCGACAGGTATTTCAGCAGACTCGCGAAGGTCACCTTTCTTCGCGCTTGAGTCAGCCAGTCGCATCTTTCAAAAGCGGCAGCGAGGGTGACTGCGTACCGGAAGGCGTCGCCCAACGCCGGCAGCTCAAGGTCAGCCGCCCGCGCCTCCACTGCCTCCAGCGCATCTGCGAGCCCATCCAGCGACGCAGGCGCATCGGCCTCCTTCAGAGCCCGAGACATGTCTTCAAGGGTCTCAAGCGCGCTTGAGACAAACGTTTTCAGTTCGCGACTGGCCTTCACGAGGATGACTCGGGGCTGAGAGCCATCACCCGGTGACTCGTGGGCAAGCTGTCTTAGAAATTCGGCGGCTTCGGTCTTGCTCATCATACCAACCGCTGTTGCGAGATGCGTGCCGCGCTCAACTCGTGAAGTATTCGGTACTTGCGGAAGTCACCCCCACGGCTGCTTGCAGGCTTGGACTGTTCCTGGGTCGTGCCGCAAGGAATCCCCGAATGGGTCACCCAGTTCTGGCTTGAGCGTTCCGTTTTCGCACCAGACCGGTTCGGCCGGCGGCCAATCTGTGCCGTGCTGAGTCGAATGGCACAGATCGACACGGCAGTCTGTCGCGGTGTCTGTGCCAACCGATTCGTACATTTCTCAGTAAATCTAGACGGTTAACTATTTATGGTCAGCTCGGCACGAAGGTTGCTTAGGTGATGACATGCTCCGGTCGGCACCCACTCGGCACACGTTGCTCAGTGTGTCCAACTCTGGGCGCTCACTCTCCGCGGGCGATAGGCGACTGCGGACTGGCTAGATTGAAGGAGGACGAATTCATGCAGGCGATGCAGCAGTTGGACCCGACGAGTAGGGAATCTTGGGGTGATCACCCTTCCGGGGTGTTTGTCATCGGCGAGCGAGTAGGCGTGCCGGTAGCGAGACCCAGCGGTGACAACACAGAAGCAGTGATCGCCGCGCTGCGCGGCATCGTTGGCAGTCACTCATTGGGCGCGGCTCTAGAGGCGGGCGAGATCATCTTCAGACACGTCTTTGGCGGCGATGAGTATCTGCTCCGGGGTCGTGGCAAGAAGTGCAGCTCCTTTAGGAGGCTCGCTGCCCATCCGGACCTGGAGATGAGCACCTCGTCACTCTGGCGCGCGGTGGCGATCTTCGAGCTGTCGCTGCGTTTCCCCGAGTTGACCCAGTATCTCCACGTGGGCGTTGCGCACGTCAGCGTGGTCCTGGGATTGCCCCAGGCCGAGCAGTTCGTGCTGCTGCGCGAAGCCGAACTCCGTCGCTGGACGCGGCGCAAGCTTCAGAAGCTCGCCACAGAAGCTCGTCTACGGCAAAGGGCGTGCGGAGTACTGCCGTGCGCCCGTGTGGTTGAGAGCTTGGCGGGACTTGAACTACTGGTCCGAGACGCGGGACTGGACCGGCAGCTCGGACTCATGACGAATTCAGAAGCAAGCCAGGCGCTCTTCACACTTCAGCGCATTCAGCAACGCGTCGTCGAAGTCGAGCTTCGACTGCGCCAAGTCGCAGGTGCGTACCGGGAGTGGCGATGAGCCGCGGCGGTCTCGCAGCTCACTACTCGGCGTCGCTGCTGATCGCAGTTTGTGCTTCGTGTCCGAGCAGGGTGAACTGCAGTCCGGCGAACGCTCCCAAGTACAGGTCGGTCGCGCCGCCAGCAACTGCTTGATTGAAACCCGTCGGCATCCCGGTCGCTGGGTTGCGAACAAACGCGTCTGTGCCGGTGTTCATCGCCAGACCGTACTGACGTGCGTCGAGTCCCAGTAGCACTCCCAAAGACTCGCTCAAGGGGATCAGGCCCGACGCGCGAACTTCGACGGCGCTGGCTGTCGCGTTGGGGAACCAGCGGGGTTCGCGCCACTGACCGGGTTCGTCCCCGAGGGTGACCAGCCGATAGAAGACCCCGGCATTCCAATTCACGCCGAGCGCTGAAAACGTTAGGTCCGGCCCGAAGCGCAGGTAACTGTAGGCCGCGTCGGGAACGACACCGGGGTCCGATTCGGCTCCCGCGATGCCAGCGAGCGCAACAGGGACCTCGTTGTCGCCAGCGATCGCCATCGTGGCCGTGCCCCAGCTCGCCTGGAGTCCAACTTCGGCGGCGTCGAGAGGTATACGGACCCGCAACCCGACGTTCAGCTCGCTGAACGTGGTGTCAAAGGAGCTGACTTTTCCAGTGCTGTCAGCAATCTCGGTCGCTCCAGCGGCGCTCCGATAGTATCCCACCGCAAGACCGACATGAGAGGCGAAGCCCCCCC
>JBDKJZ010000351.1:0-6383 GCA_039796375.1 Pseudomonadota bacterium | reverse complement strand
AAGTCAAACCCTCAGCGGCACACGCACCGGGATCGCCATCGGCGAAAACGGTCTGCTCTATGTGAGCAAGACCGGGGGTGAAATTGACTCGTACGCTCGCGACCCGGGCGGGGCGGTAGGCTTCGACTTCAGCGCGGCGGTCGTGAGCTGGACGGCGCCCGGCAGTAACCCGCTCGATACGATTTTCGGGGTGCCGGGCTTCGATATCGTCGGGATCTTCAACACCCCGACCGGCGAATCCATGAGCTTTCGTTTCTACAACTACGACTCGACGCTCTATGGCAAGTCCACCATTCCGGGCACACTGATCGAAGCGACTGCGGCTGATAGTACGCCGGTCGTGTCTTACACTTTTGAAGCCGCGGCTTCAGAAACGGCGCCGGACGGAGGCTCGTTCATTGTCTGCCCGCGTAACCCATCGCAACCTTGTCAGCTCTTCGGCACCACGTGCTCAAGCGACCTCGAATGTGCACAGCGCACACCAGGGACGATCTGCAATACGGACGCCACGGTACCCTACTGCTACGCGCCGGCGACCGCACGTGATGACGCGGCTAGCGTGCCGCCAGGCAGCAGCAACAACGTCATCGATGTGCTCCGGAACGACACGAAGAGCGAAGGGGTCTGCGCAGATCAGACCGTCGAGATCACCTCGGTCACAGAAACCACGAAAGGCGGGACTGTCGTCATTTCCCCTGACGGACAAGACGTACAATACACGCCGCCCCCAGACTTCTGCGGCGACTTCGACTCCTTCGACTACACCGCGCTCCTGGGGGCGGGAGAGAGTGACTCCGCGACGGTTCGCGTGCTGGTGCTCTGTGTTTGCGGCGACGGAGTCGTTCAAACCGGCGAGCAGTGTGACGACGACAACACCACTGGCGGCGATGGCTGTTCCGCGACGTGTACTCAGGAAGCCACCTGCGGCAACGGGCAACGTGAAGGTACGGAGCTGTGCGACGACGGAAACACCGTGTCCGGCGACGGGTGCAGCAGCGTGTGCGTGAGCGAGTCAATCTGCGGCAACGGCCAGGTTCAAGTCGGCGAAGAATGCGACGACGGAAATCAGGTTCCTGGAGACGGTTGCCGGGCGGACTGCACGCGCGAAGAGTGCGGCGACGACACGGTGGACGCGGACGAGCAGTGTGACGACGGCAACGTCCAGAGTGGCGACGGCTGCAGCAACGTGTGCGTGTTTGAAAGTCTCTGCGGCAATGGCAACGTCAGCGGCGCAGAAGAGTGCGACGATGGCAACAACCTCTCCGGGGATGGCTGCAGCTCAATCTGCCGCGCAGAGATCTGTGGTAACAATCGGATCGATCCGGGCGAACGCTGCGATGACGGTAATACAACTGGCGGCGACGGTTGCGGCGCGACCTGCACCCTGGAGACCGACTGCGGCAACAACGTCGTTGAGCCCGGTGAAGAGTGCGACGACGGAAACCAAATTGGGTTTGACGGCTGCAGCGACACTTGCCTGTTCCAGGACGTCTGCGGAAACAACCTCCGTGAACCCAGCGAGCAGTGTGACGACGGGAACACGACGCCCGGCGATGGTTGCCGAGCCAACTGTACGCGGGAGTTCTGCGGGGATGGCGTCAAGGATGCCGTCGAGGGCTGCGATGATGGCAACAACCTGAGCGGTGACGGCTGTAGCTCGACCTGCAAACAGGAGGGCCTGTGTGGCAACGGCCTCAAAGAGGCGGGCGAGGGCTGCGACGACGGAAACACGACAGCTAACGACGGTTGTTCTGCGACGTGCCAGGCTGATCCCGTTTGCGGAAACAACCAGATCGAAGGCGCAGAGGAATGCGACGACGGAAACCAAGTCAGCGGCGATGATTGTCGCAGCAACTGCACGCTAGAGGTGTGCGGTGACGGCGTGGTTGATATCGGCGAACAGTGTGACGACGGCGGGACAATCAGCGGCGACGGCTGTAGCAACAAGTGCGCGCTTGAAACGTTCTGCGGCAACGGCGTAAAGGAAGGCTTGGAGCAGTGCGACGATGGCAACAACCTGGGCGGTGACGGCTGCTCATCCATCTGCCGATTAGAGCCCGTCTGTGGTGACAACAAGACTGAGGGCGTCGAGCAGTGTGACGACGGAAACCAGGTCGGCGGTGACGGCTGCAGTGCCCTGTGTCGTACAGAAGGTGTGTGCGGCGACGGCAAGATCGGCGGTATTGAGACCTGCGACGATGGCAATGTGTCGAACGGCGACGGCTGTTCAGCGGTCTGTCAGGCTGAGGTTTGCGGTGATGCAGTTCTCCAAACGAGTCGCGGTGAACAGTGTGATGACGGAAACACTGCCAGCGGCGACGGTTGTAGCCGTCTCTGCCAGACTGAGGTCTTCTGCGGCAACGGCGTCAAAGACGGTACTGAGCAATGCGATGACGGCAATAACGCGAGCGGCGATGGTTGTTCGTCGATCTGCAAGCTGGAAGCCGTCTGCGGAGACGGAAAAGTCGAGGGTAACGAAACCTGCGACGACGATAATCAGGTCAGCGGCGACGGTTGCAGCTCCAGTTGTCGCCTGGAGCAGTATTGCGGCGACGGGGTGCGTGACGCGGGTGAACAGTGTGACGACGGCAACAGCGTGGGGGGTGACGGTTGTAGCCCGACCTGCGCGACGGAGGTCCGTCCGCCGCTGTGAACGCCTGAAACCTGACTCAACTAGACGGCCAACGGCTTCTGGACTACAACAGAAGCCATGTCGCTTCTAAGCTTAAGTCAATCGGTATTTGTTAGTTTTGTCGTCGCGGTCTGCGCGGGAGGCAGCATTGCAGTCAGCGCGTGTTCAGACGACGAAGGCTCAGACGAAGCCGCCAAGGGCGAAGGCGGTTCCCCCGAAGAAACCGGGAGCGTTTGTACACAGGACGACCAGTGTTTTGCGGCGATTGACGACTTGCAGGGGGAGCCACTTTGCCTAGAAAAGGTCCGTGGTGGTTACTGTACTCACACCTGCGAGGCTGACACCGACTGCTGCGCCGCCGAGGGTGAATGTAAGACAGACCTCGCCCAGGTCTGCTCCCCGTTCGAATCCGCTGAAACGAAGCAGTGTTTTTTGAGTTGTGAGAAAGAAGACATCACGGCCTCCGGCTCGAAGGCAGCGGACGACAACGCCTACTGCCAGGAGCAGGCGAGTTCGGACTTCATCTGTCGTTCTTCGGGCGGCGGAAACAAGAACCGAAAAGTCTGCGTTCCGGGGGACTGTAGTCACGGGGCGACCTGCGATAAGGCCACGCCGTGCAGCGGGGATTTGGATTGTCTCGACGAGTTCGCAGGGGGTTACTGCGGTAAGCGGGACTGCAAGCTGAACGCGGACTGCCCGGGTGATACGCTCTGTGTGTTAGACGGTGACATGGGCTTCTGTTTCAAGACCTGTGGGGTCGATTCCGAATGCAGCTTTTGCCGAGCTGGTGAGGTCGCTGCAAGCTGTGATGACGGCGTGAAGTTTGCCGAAAAAGGTACGCAGGGCAGCGTTTGTGTTCCTGCGCGCGCCCGCTAGGGCGGTGTCCGTCGAAGGCGCTGCGGGAACTGTAGTTGCCTTGGGGAATTTTGGGGTCGCATCGCGTTGCGGCGCGTCGAGTCGCTTCCCACGCTTGCACTCACGTTCCGCTGACGCGGGTTTGTTAGTGAAGTGAGCGTATTCTCGCTCCGCGGTCAGCGCGTTCACTTTTTCTTTACCCCCACGGTCATAATGACCGTACTTCGCTCCCACTAAGACTCTGCGGGCACTGCCGCGTAGTTATAGCTTCCGCTAACAAGGGGATCTCAGTTGCTTTATAAAAAGCGAGCGATGTGGTTATCAAAGGGCCAATATCTGGCGAGACCGTCTGCAGCGTGCCTTGTCGCCCTAGCGCTATCAGTGTTCACGGCTACCGGCTGCACCGATGAAGTCACGGGGCCTACCCCAGGCTTCAGTGAGGCGCCAGATGAGCTGGCGCTCGACCCTGGTGTGATCTGCGCTGATCAGCTGACCACCGACATCACCCTGAATGGCGAAGACTTTTCGCCGGTGGTGATCGACATTCCCGACGATCCTAAGGCAGCCCTGCCCAGCGTGCGCCTGACTCGGACTACGGAGCTAGACGGCGCGGACGCCGAAGCGGCGGTCACTTGGTTCAGCGGTAACCCCGACGACAAGACCAACTTGCAGCGTCTCTCGTGGCAGAGCCAGACGCGGATGACCCTGAGAATCGATCAGGCGCTGACCCTACCCGGTGATGTCGACGGCCCGCTGCCGATCGGCATGCACGACGCCGAGCTGATCAACCCCAACACCAACCAGACCGAAAGCCTTGGGGCGCTCGCGGTGGTGAGCAAACCGACGCTCGCGGCGCCGTCCCCTGGGATCACCTGCGTGGCCCAGGGAGATCGAGAAATCGAGCTGACGGGCACAACGCTGCTGGAGATCAACGGCGCGCTGCCGACGCTTGAGGTGGCGGGGGTCGCGAAGGCTTTTGGCATTGATGAACTTGAAGGTTGCACGGACATCGCGCACGAGGGGGTGGATGCCAAGTACTGTACGACTGGGCGTTTGAGCCTCGCGCAGGACTCGCTCAAACCCGGCTACCCGGAAGTGGTGCTCCGCAACCCACAGACCGCTGCCTGCGGCAGTGAAGAGGTTATTAACTTGCGGGTCGTGCCGCCTCCAGCCATCGACAGCGTCGGGCCTCCGCTCGCGTGCGTGACAGAAGAGGAACGGGAATTCACGATCGCCGGCAAGGACTTCTTGGTGATCGATGGCGATCTGCCGAGCCTCACCTTGGATGGCAAGTCCTTCAAGATCGACTCCGCGGGCGATTGCAAAAACTTGCCGACGATGGGTCATAAGGTAGAGACCTGCAAGGAACTCAGCTTCTCAATCATGGCCGACGCAGTGCCTCCGGGGACTCCTGAGGTCGTGGTGACCAACCCTGAGCCAGCGGGCTGTGAAGCGTCGAACGCGGTCGCGTTGACGATCGTTCCGCCCCCGTCTGTAGAAGTGGTTCAGCCTGAGCTCGTTTGCGTCGCTGAAGAGGAACGCGCCGTGACTATCTCGGGCAAAGATTTCCTCGTCGTTGCCGGCGAGGTCCCCACCGTCACTATCGGCGACGTCGTGGTTCCGGCGGCGAGCGTAGCCGCGACTAACTGCACGGCCCTTGAGGTAGACGGCCTTGAGGTTGAACGCTGTGAGACCTTGGAAGTGCTCTTGGCTCAAAGCAGCGTTGAGCCCCAGCTGGCCGACGTTAGCGTGGAGAATCCGCAGCCTGCAGGTTGTTCAAGCACGCTTGCGCAGGCGTTGGCGATTGTTGATCCGCCTCAGATCATATCGACATCTGACGCGCTGGTCTGCACAGACGACGGCGCTCGCCCGATCACTATTACGGGAACTGGCTTCATTCGCGTCGGCGGTGTGCTGCCAGCAGTGCTGCTCGACGGCGCCGAGATCCCCGTGGATGCTATCGGCGATTGCAGCAGTGTTGGCCTGGCGTCCGGCGCTACGGATACCTGCACGACGCTCAGCGTGACCCTGCCTCAGGGCAGCTTGTCCGAAGGGCAAGCGCTGCTTGAAGTTGTCAATCCAGAACCAGCGGGCTGCACTGGGAGCAACAGCATGGTGTTGACAGGGCCGCCCCCACTGGCGCTGGTATCTGCGATGCCCGGTAACCTTTGCCAGTCGGCGGGGACCACAGACGTGGTCGTCGCGGGCACGGGTTTCCTGAATATCGAAGGCGTGCCCTTCACCGTGAGCGTCAACGGCGCGGCGGTTGTGCCCAGCGCTGTTGGCGGATGTCAGGACCTCACAGTAGACGGTCTGGACATCGAGAGCTGCACCAGCTTCACAATCAGCGCTGATCCCACCCTGTTGCCCGACGGCGGCATTGAAATTACGGTCACCAACCCTGCGCCCAGCGACTGCACTGAGACCAGCACCAGGGTCTTTCAGATCGTGCCGCCACCCACAGTCGTGGACGTCGCACCCGACAATGTTTGTTCAGACGTTTCGACCACCATCAACGTAACGGGCACCAACTTCGCGCCTGGCGCCATTGTCCTCGCGGGAGCAGTTCAGGCCACCGCAGTCAACGTGACCAGTCCTACGCAGCTCACGGCTACGTTCATGGCTGGTTTGCCGGCGGGCACCCACGACATCACCGTCAACAACGACGCTGCCGGGCTGTGTAGCGGCACCGCTCCGGCGGCCCTGGTGGTGGACCCGACGCCCTTTGCGTTTTTCGTGGATCCCCCGGTGCTGTACAACGGCATCGAGATCGAAACGACCATCTTCACCAGCGGGCTGAAAGCCAACGCATCGAAGGTCGAACTGGTGGACGCGAACAACGTCGCGACCGAGATCACCGACATCTCTAGCCCGCTGCGCCCGAACCGAATCCAAG
>JBDKJZ010000350.1:0-6394 GCA_039796375.1 Pseudomonadota bacterium | reverse complement strand
TTGAAGACGGTACGTCAATCGTAAGAAGCGTGCAGCTGTTCTTCGGAGACAGCAAAACCGCCGTCGGCCCTTTGATGACTCCCGACCCTGACGAACTGTACAGCTTTGACTTTGACTCGCCCGTCATGGCACGGACGGTCCGCCTCGAAGTATTAACCAGCAGCGGTGGGAACACCGGCGCCAAAGAAGGTCAGTTCTTTGCTCGCTGACCTGCCGTGAGCGTGGCCACGTCACTCGACAATCGGCTACATCAACCCCGTTGAGCACGAATTCCGTTTCGCAGTCCAACTCTGCCTAGCCAACCCGTCCACTGAACGGGGTGATTTTCACATTGAAGTTGCCCAGTTGCTGTCGACTGGACTGCGCTGGACAAGCCCGCCCGCATCGCTAATAGTGGGTGCTGTGGGTGCTGTAGTCCGTCGCGGGTTCACCCGCATCCGGTGGGCATGTCGGGCGGAGGCCGCTTTGGCAGCTCTCGCGGTCGGGTGTACTACCCCCGCGGCTGCGCCAACCGACTCTGCCGACCAGCAAAGCTCGGAAGGAGGTGCGGCCTCCAAGGCCGGGTCCCCCAAAGGCGGTAACTCTACAGGCGGCAAACCTGACGGCAGCGCCGCAGCGCCAAAGTACCCGACTCCGCCAAGCACTGGCAATCCTCAATCGCCGGCAATCGGCGACGCGGGGCGCGTCACAACTCTGAATACCAAGCCAGACGCCGGGCCCACCACCCCCGAGCCGAACACGAAAACAGACAGCTACGCGTATGACGGCACTTGGCCGAACCTACCCGGTAACTTCGAGATGAACGATCCCGCCGGAGTAGCTGTGAACAATCGTGGCGATCTGGTGGTGTTTCATCGATCGTACAGCGCGTGGAGCGATAACTACCCCTTGCCCAAGATCACAAAGGACTGTGTCGCGACCATAGACAAAGATACGGGGCAAATCATCGACAGCTGGGGTTCCAACACCTTTATGTTGCCCCACGGTTTGTACATCGACGACCAGTCCAATGTGTGGGTGACGGACGTAGCCGCACAACAGGTCTTCAAGTTCACCGCTACCGGAATGCTGCTGGGTGCGTTCGGCGTGGAAGGTGTCGCCGGCGACGATAGTTCGGAGGACAAGCTCAACTACCCCACCGACGTGACCGTGACACCGAACGGTTTCGCCTACGTCAGCGACGGGTACAATAACCACCGGGTGGTCAAACTGACTGCCGACCTCAAGTTCGTAAAGGCCTTCGTTGCAGAGGGCCCTGCGATAAACAACGTGCATGGGATCTCATCGGACAGCGACGGGAATCTCTATGTGGCTGACCGCGAAAACAACAAGATCCACAAGTTCGACAAGAACGAGAGGTGGCTCAAGAGTTGGAACGCACCGGCCAATCTGTATGCGGTAGAAGTGAACAAGGGCACGGGCCAGCTCTTCGCCACCACCTGGAACGGGCAGAATTCAGATATTCTCCGTCTGAGCTTGGATCTCGTACCGAATCTGCAATTCGGTAGCATCTCTGGCACCGGAGGGTTCTCCGGCGGCGCCACGCGCTATCACGATATCGCCGTGGACGCCGACGGGCATCTCTATGTTGGCGACATCACCTCAGAGCGCGTTCAGAGATTCTTGCTGACGCCCTGAGCGTCCGCCGACACACAGCTCCAACCGCCCGGCGCACGCCGCGCTGCGCTCGTTCAGCTCAGTTTCCGGCGGGCGATTGGCTCAAGCTGAGTTCTGTGTGGAAAAGAAGCAGCCGTTCGACGTAGCCGTCGCCTTCGGCAGGAGATGTTGCCTACCGTTGGCGTCCGCCTCAAAGGGTTCTCGCCCCTGCAGCTTGGCACCGGTCTTGGGGGTGGCCGCCCTGGAGCAGTGAGTCCGCGCGGAAAGTTCCCGCCAGCGCCGCAAAATCTGGGGAAATTGGGCCACTTGGATATTCGCAGTTGGGACGTTCCGGCAACTGACTGATGAACTCAGGGCCCTAGGTCCGTCTCTTCCCGCGGGGTGCGTCGCGGCGCTGAGATGACAGGTGAGCGCACAGAACGGCGTCTAGGATACATGGTTCCCGCGAAGGGCCCGCCTCACGGCTTGCACTAGCTCCTCAGCGAATTGTTGTTCCACTTCGGAAATCGCCCTAGCTGTCGGGACGGCGTACACGCCGCAGTCGGAGTCGTGTGATAGGCCGTCGGCACAGACCAAGACCGCTCGGTCCTGCTCCGAAAGCATGAACGGCAACAACTGGCCTACCCCCAGTCCTGCGAGCACCAGGGCCTTCACGGCGCTCAGGTTCTGGACAACAGCGTACGCGTCTGCGTCCGGCTGAATCAAGCTAGGCTGGCCCGGCAAGGCCTGCATTTCGACCAGCGGCAGCTGCTGCAACTGCACTTCAGACGTCACCCCCGCGAGGGACGGAAAGCGGCCAGCGAGGCCATAATACTTCAGCCCGTAGCTTCCGACCCGCACGGCGCGCTCGGTCGGGGGAGCCGAGTAGGCGACGAACGCGAGGTCCAGTGTGCCTTGCTCCACGCGCTCCAACAGTTCTTGGGTGCGCGCCATCCACAGTTTCAAATTGAGCTCAGGATGCGCCGTCTGCAGGTCGGTCAGGGCTGCCGGGAGGACGTGGCTACCGATGCTATCGACAGCGCCAACTCGTAAGTCGAAGTAGGCTTCCTTAGAGGCCCGCTGGACTGCTAACTGGGCGCGTTCTGCGTCGCGCACTAGGTTCCTCGCGCTCGGGACGAGCGCCCGACCGGCTGCCGTTAGTAAGAGCCGGCGCCCATCTCGGTGAAATAGAACTGCCCCCATCTCCTCCTCTAGCAACTTCAAGCTGCGGCTGACGGCAGGCTGGGTTAGGTGCGCTTCACGCCCGGCGCCGCTGACAGTCCCCGTGTCCACGGTCTTGAGGAAGAGCTTGAGGCGATCCAGGTTCATGCGCTCTGCTTATAGCGACCCATATGCAAAATGCATGAGGGAGTTGGCATGTTACACCCTATGCTATTCCAATGCGAATGCAGTGGCACCCAGCTTTGAGGCGAAACTGTTGGCTGCTAGCCGCATTCTGTTGGCCCGCGTTCGGCTGCGGCCAGGTGGACGCTACGGGACCCAAAGACGCGGGGCGGGCGACGGAGGGTCCGGGCGCCGACGCTGGCCTTCGGCCTCCTCCCGCAGCCCCCGCGCATATCCAGCTCGTCCAGGTGACGACGGTCACCACGCTGCAAGCGCCAGACGGCACGTTTCTCTCACCCAGGCCACTCCGGGCTGTACCTGGGTTTGTGGCCGTGTCCCAAGTGCGCACCGCTGGGAACGCTCCGTTTGGGGAGGACCCAGCACAGATGGACTTAGCTTTCTTGTTTCAGGGGCAGAACGCAGACGCATCAATCCCTGTCGCACTGAACGCGGATTTTTCCCTTTCTCGAATAGCCGGCGGTGAACACGTGTGGGTCGGCGGCGTCTTCCCAGGGACGTTGACTTCAGACGGCGACACAGCGTTCTGGCCGGTGGCACTTCACAGTGCGGCCCCGAACGCTGGTACCGAGAACGAGTACTCCGAATGGACTGGCTGGCAATCGTTCGGTGGCCTGGCCGTAGGTTCAGACCGAGGCGCAGCTGATGCCCTCTTAGCCCCGGCGGCCACCTTAGATCTGCGAGTCAGTGGTTACGTCGCGCCCCTCGTCGTGACGACCGACGGCACAACTGTCGCGATAACCAACCGATCAGAGCAAGCGTTTGACCGGCTGCTCCTGGTTTACTCCCATGAGGGCGGCATTGGCGTCAGGGTGGTGGAAAACCTGCCGGCGCTGGAAACGGTTTCTGAGCAACTGGGACCCAAAGAGGGGCCCGGGTATTTGCAGTTGCAGGTTGCCCAAGAGCGGTTGGAGGAGCTCTTCTTGGAGCCTTTGGGGGACGCTATTGGCCCCGCTCTCGCAGCAGCCCAGTCGGTCCCGCTGTTAGAAACGCAAGGCTTGCGGGTGATCGGTTTGTCGCGCCAGTCCGCGAGGGAGAGCCTGCGGGTGACAGGGGATCCCCTCAGCTCAGCGACTGCTGTCCAGTTGCTACATGCGGAGGTTCTGGAGCCGAAGGAGGCTGACCGTGTCGCCGCGCTGCTCGCCAGCGACGGGATCCAGGTGGCTGACGTGGCTTCAGTGCTTGGGCTTTTCGCAGAGGCGAAGCTCGAACTGGCGTCGCGGGCTGACGACGACATCATCGCGGCTAGCGCCGCCAGTCTTCTGGAGCAGCTTCAAGTGCAGTGAACCCCCAAACATTACCTCTAAGCATGGTCCACCATGAGAAAGCTCGATTGGACCCGTACTTCGCCGCGCCATAGAGTGTAATGCATGAAGACTAGGTACTTTGAAGCATATGTTATTTTCTTAGCGGCAGCCGGAATGCTGCCAGGGTGCGGCCAGTCTGACGAGCCAGGGTCCCCGTCAGTCGCCCCCAGTGACAATAATAGTAGCCCTCAGGGTCCGGACGGCATGCCGCCTGGCAAGGTGACCACGCCGCCTGGCAAGGTGACCACGCCATCGCCCAGTGAGCTGCTGCCGCATGAACCTATTCCGTATGCTGTGTCGGGCTCTCGACTCGACGGCATTGGATACCGCGTTGAGGGGGCTAGCCAATTCCGCACCTTCAAAGATACGTTGTTGGGGTTCGAGTGCGCCTTCACCCCGGACGGTGCCAGTGAGGCCTTTCATTGCCTGCCACGTTACACCGAGCGCCTAGTGTTCTTGGATGCCAACTGCACGGAACCCGCGATCTGGACCGGAGGCCACACCGAGCCTGAGCCGGGGACTTGGGTGAGCGCAAAATCGGAAGCTCCTCAGGACGTGCCTGTCGGCCCCAATCCACCTGAGCCCCAGCTTGACGCTTTTCAGGTTGGCGGGAAGGTATACGACTGGTTTATCAACGGTCCAGCTGCTCCGGAAGTCTACGAATCGCAGGACGGACGATGCGTAGGCGCTGCGCCAAACCGCGGAAGAGTGCCCCCTAACGTCTACGCCGCTTTCGCAGTCGACAACGACAAGTTTGTAGGCGCAAAACAAGTCACGATTGAAGTCACCCGCGATATCTCGATAACGCGCTTCGTCGCCGATGATGGCGCAGCGCTGACGAACGGCCTACTCACCCATGAAGGCCGCCCATGCCACCTTCAACCGAGCGGCGACTGTGTTCCGCTCCCCATCGCCGTGCGCGGCGGTAGCTTCCTGGATGCCAAGTGCGAGGAGCCATCCTTCTACTTGAACACCGCGGCCGAACCCGAAACCACCCTCTATGGCGTTGATTCAGGATCCGGCTCAGACACAAAAGTCTACGAGCTCAAAGTCGCCGGCTCAGTCCACAACCAGGAGCTTGTTCTTCCCATCCCTTTGCCCCCGGCGGGGTATGCCTACACTTGCGGACCTGCGATGTCCGTTGAGACCGAGGTCCAGTACTTTGCCCCAGCCAGGGACGTCACTGGCAGCTTACCGGGCGCTAGGCGTATTGCCCTCGGTACCGGTGCCCTGCGTAGCGAGTGGTTCGGCATTGACACTGAGGGCTCCCCCGATCCGGTGCTGGCCCAACCGGCTAGCCCAGATCCAGGTGTATTCCTCCAAGTCACCGGGCTTCCTTGCACAATCTTACCCGCCGCAGATGGATCGTTGCGCTGCGCCCCGCTGTACCCCGAAGTCTCTGAGTCCGGCTACTGGAAAGATCCCTCGTGCACGGAGCGTTTGCTGGGGAGGCAAAGCACTAGTCAGCCATTCCAGTTAGAAGAAGCGCGTTTCCTTGAGTACGATGACAGCAGGGCGCTGAAGCGTCTGAGTTCACTCAAAGCATACACGGGCCCGACGTATGCGATAAACAATGGGACGTGCAGTCCGGTCGCGGCGCCTTCGACAGGGCCCGAAGGATCGCTAGAAATCGACGAACAGCTCGACGTGGGGCTTCTACCGTTGGTTCAGGAAGTCGCGCTGTAGGTAGAGCGGGAAACCTCACCGCGTTTGGCTGCGTAGTGGGTGCTACCGGCGCACCGTCAGCGCCTGCTCAGCCCGGAGCCGCCAAGCGCACCGCCAGCCGTAGGCGGCTCCAGGAAGGGGCATCGCCCCTAGAGAGGACCCCGGCGGGGAGGAGGGGTGTTCTGCGCCAGGTCTGGAGGCACCGCGGGACGCTTTGACAAGACGTACAGAGGCGACCACTATTCGGCCCCCCATGAAACGCCGCATTCTCGTCACCAGCGCCTTGCCGTACGCCAACGGGCCCATCCACATCGGTCACCTAGTCGAGTACGTGCAGACGGATATCTGGGTCCGTTTTCAGAAGAGCCGTGGGCATGAAGTCCGGTACTTTTGTGCGGACGATACCCACGGCACCGCGATCATGATGAGCGCGCGCCAGCAGGCCAAGTCTGAGGTCGAGCTGA
>JBDKJZ010000349.1:0-6395 GCA_039796375.1 Pseudomonadota bacterium | reverse complement strand
GCCCGGACGCCTCAGCCGCGTCCTGCTCTGTCCGGCATCGAGGCTCGCTGCTAGCTTCGCATCATGCCCCCCCGCTCCGTCAGGCCCAAGGCTACTCAGATAACCCTCGTCGCGGCGCCGCTAACGCGGATCGCTGCGCTCCGCAGCGAGATTCTCAAGGCGAAACAGGCCTACTACTATGGCTCCGAGCCGCTGATGAGCGACGCTCGCTACGACGCGCTGGAGGACGAGCTTCGGGCGCTCTCGCCGGGCGATCCCGTGCTCGAGCTGGTGGGCGCGCCCGTCCCGCCGGACAACATCTTGCAGAAGGCCAAGCACCGCATCCCGATGGGCAGCCAGAGCAAGGTGAACAGCGCCGAAGAGTACAAGACTTGGTACGAAAAGAGCGCGCCGGGTGCAGCGGTGCAAGCGAGCTTGAAAGGCGACGGGGCAAGCGCTGCTGCCTACTACGAAGCGGGCCGCTTGCAGCAGGTGATCAGCCGCGGGGATGGCTTCGAGGGGGAAGACATCACCGCGAATGCGCTCAAATTCAAGGGCCTCCCGGCATACGCCGCGGACAGCGACGGGCGCGAGTTCAACGGCGCGGTGCGCTTTGAGGTGATCCTGACCGTGGAAGACTGGGGCCGAGTCGATCCCGAGCGCTCCAAGAACCCCCGGAACGCGGGCAGCGGGATCATGGGGCGCAAGAACGGCGAGCAGTCTCAGCTACTGAGCGCGTTCGCGTTCAGCTTGGACGAACAGCGCGACGGCGAGAGCGTCGTGTTCGAGAGCGAAGAAATGCGGATCGAACGGCTGAAGGAGCTCGGGTTTCAGACGTTAGAGACGCAGCTCTGTGAAGAGCTGCCGGTCGCGCTTGCGTATTTCGAGAAGGTCAAGAGTGGTCGCGAGCACTTGCCGTTCTGGATTGATGGGGTGGTGTTCAAGGTGAACAACCTCGCCCAGCAGGAGGCACTCGGGACCACCGCCAATCGTCCGAAGGGGCAAGTCGCTTGGAAGTTCGACTCGCAGGGAGCCGAGACCACGTTGCTCGCGTACTCACTGAGTGTGGGTCATACTGGGGCCATCATCCCGACCGCGCAGCTGGCGCCGGTGACGATTGGCGGCACTACAGTCAGCAATGCGCTGCTCAATAACTGGGACGAAATTGCCCGGTTGGATGTCGCGGTTGGCGACCAAGTTTGGCTGATCAAAGCGAACGATATTATTCCGAAGATCGTGAACGTGCTTGAGCGCCCGCCCTCTCGGCGCCTGATCCCCGAGCCCACCGTGTGTCCGGCTTGCGAGAGTCTGGTTCGGCGCCGCCGCAATACCGGCGGCGAGACCGGGGCGGTGATTGAATGCAGCAATGCCGATTGTCCGGCGAAAGCGCTGGGTAAGGTCAAGCGCTGGGTCAAGGCGCTCGACATTCAGGGCGTCGGAGAGAGCGTCCTGCGAGCGCTGGTCGAACAGCTAGGCATGGAGGACGCCGCAGCTCTCTACCGCTTGCGCAACTCCAAGCCGGCGCTGGCGCAGCTCGTCATCCACCCGGATAAGGACTTGCGCTTGGGGGAGAAGCGAGCCGGGACCATCCTTGAGCAAATTGAGCAGGCGCGGCATCTAACGCTCGTACAGTTTCTGGGAGCTTTGGGGATCCAGCACCTGGCCGCGCGGCGCGTGGAGCTGATCATTCAGCAGGTCGGGGAGGAGCTGGGCACGCTTGAAGCGTGGCGTTCTGGGAAGCTACGCGACGAAGCGTTCGCGGCGCGGGCGGGGGTTCCCAGCGTTGGGGCGGCGATCTGCGAGAGCTTGGAGCAGCTGTCACCCGTGATCGATGCGCTGCTCGACGCCGGCGTCGTGATTACCGGGCTGGGGACTTCAGTGGGGCCGGCAGGCGGGGGAGCGGCCGACGCCCTGCAGGCGGTGTGCATTAGCGGAAAGCTGCCCAGCGGCAAGAAGAAGGCGGACTACGAGCCCGACCTCTCGGCGGCGGGGTTTCGCCTGGTCGACGCAGTCACTAGCGAAACCCGCTACCTGGTCCTCGCGGATCCGGCGTCCAATAGCTCTAAAGCCCAAAAAGCGCTGAAGCTCGGGATCGAGGTGATCGGGGAGGGGAGACTCCTCGAACTGATTAAACAAGGGCCCAGGCGCTAATCCGGGAGTGAGCTGCGCACATTCAACTACCCTGACCCTAGCATCCAGTGGTATACATCGCGCGCAATGCCTGCCGATGAAAGCACAGGGATCCCCGCTGCGGTACCGAGCGACACCCAGGACGTTCGCGCCGCCCTGCTCACCGCGACCCAGCTTTGGCGGGGTGGTGACTTCGCGGACGCTCTGCGCTGGCTTCGCCGGGCTGCCGAGAGCGCGGCCGACGGAAACGACGACCAGCGGAGTCTGGAGCTAGCCCGCGCGGCAGCTGACTTGCGAAACCAATCGGGTGTTCACAACTCCACCCCGCCTGGCGCTGACCTGGACAGCCCGGCGGAGAGCACGTTTCACAATCCAGCGCAGACGGTCCCAGCGACCCCCGCGGCTGCTGCGACGGCGGCCCTCCAAGCCGCGTCGCGCGCAGCGCGGATCGCCGCCGGTGAGACAGCGGAGGACATCGAGCGCCAACGGCTGGGCGACGAGGAGCCGGCGGTGGCTCTTTCATCGGCATCCAGAAGCGAATCCGCTCCGTCCCTCGGTCCTGGTTTCCAAACCCACCACGCGGTGCGGGTAGCTCTCTCGCCAGGGCCCAACCTGGACGGCCAGTTCGCTGTTCACCCACTCGCTCAAGGCGAGCAGGCGCCCGAGGGGTGGAATGAGGCGCTGCTGGTTTCCGTCGTTTCAGGTAAGCGGCTCTTTCCGGGCCGCTCGTGACACGATTCCGTCCCTGCATCGATCTGCATCAGGGTCTAGTCAAGCAGATCGTCGGCGGCAGCCTTCAGGACGATCAGGAGCCGCAGACGAACTTCACGTCAACCGAGAATGCCGCCCACTACAGCGCTCTGTATCGCGCGGATGGGCTGACCGGGGGGCACGTGATAGCGCTCGGGCCAGGCAATGAACAGGCCGCGAGCTCGGCGCTCGCTGCATGGCCCAAAGGGCTGCAGTTCGGCGGGGGCGTGACCGCTGACAACGCGCAGGCGTGGCTCGATCGCGGCGCGAGCCACGTGATCGTCACCAGCTTTTTGTTCGAACTGGGTGAACTCAGCGAGCGCCGCTTAAGACAACTCGCGGAGCGGGTGCCTGCTGAACAAGTCGTCATCGACCTCAGCTGCCGGCGCGGGGCAGAGGGGTGGCACGTGGCTACGAACCGCTGGCAAACCGTCACCTCTACGCCCATCAACGCAGCGACGCTAGAGAAGCTCTCTCCCTATTGCGCCGAGTTTCTCGTCCACGCCGCCGACGTAGAGGGCCTGTGCCAGGGCATTGACGAAGAGCTGGTCACCCTACTCGGTCAGTTGACTCAGCGACCATGCACGTATGCTGGTGGAGCAAAAGACATCGCGGATCTCGAGCGCGTCCAGCAGCTGAGTGGTGGGCGCATCGACCTCACCTTTGGGAGCGCGCTGGACCTGTTCGGTGGGCGGGGCGTCCGCTACGCTGACTGCGTGGCGTTCAACCGCGCGCAGACCCGTCGCTAACACATCGCGCTACGCGCTCGTTATCCCACCGAGCGCGCAGTCGCTGACACCGAGCGCGACTACCAGCGTGCCTGGATCTGCTTGGCAAAGGCCATCGACTTCGCTTCGACGCTCTGGACCTCAACGTAGCCTTGCGAGCTCGCGGGGTTCAATCCGTCGCTCGCCTCCATCGAGGAGTCTTTCTCGTTGTATAGTGAGTGGGGACAATCCTTGAGCTTCTGGAAATAGAGGTTGCCGCGGTACATCCCGAGTTCAACGGTACCCGTCGCTTTCGCTGCGAACACGTTGATGGCCGCGCGGGCCGCCTGGGCAACGGGGTCGAAATAGCGACCATCGTAAATTTGGTCGGCGAGCAACTGGGATAAATCGCGGAACAGCGCCGTGGAGCGGCGATCCATCGTCGCCATGTAGACGGTCCGGAGCCCCACGCCTAGGAGCTCCATGCCGGGGGCTTCGTATACGCCGCGGCTCTTGGTCCCGATCACGCGATTCTCCAGCGCGTTCTTCATCCAGATCCCGCTTTTGCCGGCGAGGTCGTTGGCCTTCTGCATCAGAGATAACGGCGCGAGTTTTTCGCCATTGATCGAAACACAGCGGCCCTGCTCGAAGCGGAGCGTGACGGTCGCCACCTCATCGGGAGCCTGCTGCGGCCACACGCCCATGATCGGGTCCACGATGCCGGCAGCCGTCTCCAGGCTCTCCAGGTCTTCGGCCTCGTGGGACAACCCTGCCAGGTTCGCGTCCGTGCTGTAGCGTTTCTTGGGCCCGACGTCGGCTTCGATGCCGCGCTCTCTCAAATACGTGGCCATCTCCTTCCGACCCGGAAACTGGCTCAACAGCGACGGGTCTCTCCACGGCGCGTACACTTTCATCTCCGGCGCGAGCACGTTGGTGTAGCGCTCGAAGCGGATTTGGTCGTTGCCGCGGCCGGTGGCACCGTGGGCCAGCACCGTACAACCCGCTTCCTTCATCTTATGTATGAGCCCGCGCACGGTGACCGCCCGCGCGAGTCCCGTGGTGTTCCAGTACCCGCCGTCGTACATCGCCTGGGCGGTGATGACATCAAAGCAAGCCTCCGCCATGTCGTTCTTGAGGTCGACGATCCGGGTCTCGGCGCCCGTTGGGCGCATGCGAACGACGATGTCGTCGATGTTCTTTTCGTCCGGCTGGGCGAGGTCGGCCGTGAAGCAAACGACGTCCAAACCAGCCTCAATCAGGCGGGCAGTGACCGTCTTGCTATCCAACCCGCCAGAAACACAGATGCCAATTTTTTCGCCCTTGAGCTGCTCGATGCGCATGACGGCGGGACGCTATATCAGCGCGCGATCTTTTTCGAGTGGCTCTCATCGAAAAAATGGGCGTTTTGTTGTGCCGCTACGGGGCTTCTTTGGCGCGGCTGGTGGATTTGAGCTATCGACATTGCCGTGAGCCGCCGACGAGACCCGAACTTCTCCGAATTTGTGCGGGGCCCGCGACTGGACTGGCTGACCGGGGCGCTGATCATCGCCGCTGACGTCTATCCCGGACTCGACTTTGACCAGCAGCGCGCCAAGCTCGCCCAGTTGGCGACCCCCGATCCAGGAAAGGTGGTCGATCTTCCTCCGCATCGGCAGGCCGAGGTGGTGGCCGATCTGGTGTTCCGTCGCGCCGGTTTTCACGGTAACGAAGAGCACTACGACGACCCGAGAAACTCGTTTATCAACCAAGTACTGGACCGGCGTACCGGGGTGCCTATCACGCTCGCCCTGGTCTACACCGAGGTCGCGCGGCTGCTCGGCATCCAGGCTGTCGGCGTCGGTTTTCCCGGGCACTTTTTGGTCAAGGTTGTCGACACCCGTCGCACTGCAGGCGTCGATCGTAGCGTGTTCGTCGACCCCTTTTACAGCGGGGCCGTTCTGAACGAAAAAGATTTGAGTGACCTAGCGGAGCGCTGCACTGGAGACAACGAAGTCGATCCCGAGTGGCTGGTCCCGGTCTCGTCTCGGCAAGCGCTCCACCGCATGCTTTCGAATCTCCGCAGCTGCTACCAACAGCGGGGAGAGACCGCCCAGCTGCTGGTGGTCCTACACCGTCTGTTGGAGATCGCCCCGCATTCCGCCTCAGTGCTCCGTGAGCGGGGCAACCTTCAAGCGAAGCTGGGCGCCCCCCGAGCGGCAATTTCAGACCTTGAGTCCTACCTTGAGCGGCTGCCCCGCGCTTCCGACGCCCAGGAGGTGCAGGGAGTCATTGATGAGCTGTCCGACTCCCTGCACCGCGCTGGAGCGCGTCAGCTGCTCAACTGAACCGACGCGCCCTGCTTCGACCGCTGGGAAACGGCTTGGAGCGTAGGACTCAGTCGTCCCTGAGGGCTAGTACAGGGCGTCGATTTGTGCTTGGTACTTCGCTAAGACTTTGTCACGTTTGAGCTTCATGCTGGGGGTCAGTAGGCCGTTTTCAGTGGTGAAGTCCTCGAGGACCAGGGTGATCTTTTTCGGGCGCTCGTAGCTCTTGAAGTCCGCGCCGAAGCGCTCAAGCTCTTGGATCAGGAGCTTCTTCACGCGTTCGTCATCGAGGCGGACTTCGGTGCCTAGTTCCGTCTTCGCCCAGTGCTTGAGCCCTTCGGCGTCCGGCACGATCACCGCCACGTTGTAGGGCTTGTTGGCGCCAAAAAGCATGATATTGGCGACGTAGGGCGAGAGCTTGAGCTTCTCTTCCAGGACCGCAGGGGAGATGTACTTGCCGTTCTCGAGCTTGTACTGCTCCTTAATGCGACCGGTGATCGTCAGGTAGCCATCTTCGTCGATGCGT
>JBDKJZ010000348.1:0-6397 GCA_039796375.1 Pseudomonadota bacterium | reverse complement strand
TGCTTCTCTTGTTGAATCAGGTCCGTAACGCTCGACTGAACGGCTTCGCGCTTTTCGATGAACAGTCGCAGCGAGCCGCCATGAATGCTCACTCTCTGCACGTCGTTCAAGTATAGCCCGTGCTGACGAAACAGCGCGTCGAGAGCGATCACGGAGAAATAGCACAGGTGCTGATGATAGATGGTGTCGAACTCACAATGGTCGACCAGATCTATCAGATAGGGACACTCGATCACCGCCATGCCGGTGTCTTTCAAGACGGAGGCGAACCCTTCGACGAACCCGTTTAGGTCGGCGACATGAGCCAGGACGTTGTTGGCTAGGAACAGGTCCGCCGCACGACCTTCGCTTTTGAGCTTTCGGGCTAGCTCCAAAGTGAAGAAGTCGTGCAGGGTGTTGACCCCGCTCTCTTGAGCTTTCTTCGCGGGACCATGGGCTGGGTCAATCCCCAGAACGGGGATCCCGCGGTCGACAAAGTTCCTCAGCATGTAGCCATCGTTGCTCGCGGCTTCGATGACCAAGCTGGTCGGGCCGAGCTCGCGGCGCTGAATCAACGCTTGGGCGCTGTCGCCAAAGTGCTTCAGCAGCGAGGGCGATACGGAAGAGAAGTAGGGGTAATCTTGCCCGAACAACACGGCTGGTTCGACGGTCTCGGTGATTTGCACCAGCGAGCAATGTTCACAGAATACAACTACGAGCGGTACCGCGGGTTCTTCTTCGCCCAGCTGTTCTTTGGTGAGCAGCCGATCTGCGAGGGGCAAGGTGCCGAGGTCGAGGAATTCCTTGAGCCGGGTGCTGCCACAGCTGCGGCAAGATTCGAGTTTTTTGCTGATGCTTCGGTAGTTCATGTCTCAGTGCCTCTTGAGTGCAGCGTGGGGGACCGGAAGTCGTTACTCTTTTCCGGTTACCCGAAGGTTCTCGTCGATGATGCCCTTGGACATCAGCAGCTTCAGGTGCGCCACGCGCTTGTAGCGTTCGCCCTCAAATTCCTCGAGCGTCAGGTCACTTTTCTTGTAGACCTCATACAGCTCTTGGGCACCCTTCTTTACCGTCCACTGCGGCTTGTAGCTTGGGACCAACCTAGGCAGGCGGGTGCAGTCGACGCGGTAGTTCCGGGTGTCCGGTGAAGCGCCGTCGGCGAAAGTTACCGTTGAGTTGGGTACGGCATCCCGTACCGTCTCGGCGATTTCACGTACCCGGAAGTTCTCGCCGGGCATTCCCACGTTGAACGCGCGATTGTGCACGACCTCTTTCTCGGCGCTCAACGTCGCCACGAAGGCGCGTGAGATGTCCTCGATGTGCACCAAAGGTCGCCACGGTGTTCCGTCGCTCTTCAGCATCACGTTCCCGGTGGTGAACGCCCAAGCGGTGAGGTTGTTCAGCACCAAGTCGAAACGCAGGCGTGGTGACACGCCGTAGGCGGTCGCGTTGCGAAGGTAGATTGGCGTAAAATGGTCGTCGGCCATCGGCGACACGTCACGCTCCACCCTCACCTTGGAGACGCCGTAGGGCGTGACTGGGTTCAGGTCGCCCTCTTCGGTCAGCAGCTCTTGACCACCGGCGCCGTAGTTGCTGCACGAAGAGGAAAAAATGAAGCGAGAGACCCCCGCTTGTTTGCTTAACTCAGCGAGGCGAACCGAGGCCTTGTGATTGATCTCGAACGTGAGGTCCGGGTTCAGGTCACCCAACGGATCGTTGGAGAGGCCCGCCAAGTGCAGCACCGCGTCGAAGCCCTTGACATCTGCCAATTCAACATCGCGAATGTCCTTGATGATTTCGGGGAAAGATTCGGGGTCTTCGCCGAAGGTGCAGCGCTTGAAGATATCGCTATCCAAGCCGACGACTTCGTGTCCGGCTCGCTTGAGCATGGGAGCAAGAACGACCCCGATGTAACCCTTGTGACCTGTGAGTAGAACGCGCATATAGTTTCCTGTCCTGCTTGCTGAGTTGAGTTACCAGAGCTTCCACGGAGCGGTTCCTCGCTCCCACATGTCATTGAGCATCTTCTTCTCGCGCAACGTGTCCATGCATTGCCAAAAGCCTTCGTGCTTATAGGCCATCACTTGGCCGTCTTTGGCCATCGTCGCCATCGGCTTGTAGTCCCACGCGGTGTCGTCCCCTTCGATGTAGTCGAACACGCCGGGTTCGCATACGAAGAACGCGCCGTTGATCCAGCCTTGGTTCGTCTGTGGCTTCTCTGAGAACTCCGCGACCTGATCGCCATCGAGTTCTAGGTGACCGAAGCGTGCGACCGGGTGGACTGCAGTTAACGTGACCAGCTTCCCGTGGGCACGATGAAACGCTAGTAGTTTGTCGAGATCAATGTTTGAGACGCCATCACCCCAGGTCATGAGAAACGTTTCGTTTCCGACAAAGGGCGCCATACGCTTGATGCGGCCGCCGGTGTTGGTGTTGACCCCGGTTTCGATCAGATTGACGCGCCAGTCGAGCTTCTCAGTCTTGTCGTCCGCCTTCCCGCTGGCGCCGGGCTGAAGACCCGCTGCGACTGTATTCGTTGCGAAGTCGATGCTGAGGTTCCCCGCGAGCGCGCAGTAGTCAGAGAAGTAACGCTTGATGTAGTCGCCCTTGTAGCCGAGCGCGATGAAGAAGTCCTTGTGCCCGAAGTGAAGGTAGTGGCGCATGATGTGCCAGAGGATGGGCCGTTCGCCAACCTCCACCATAGGCTTAGGGCGGGACTCGGTTTCTTCCGACAGGCGGCTGCCGACTCCACCGGCTAAGATGATTGTCTTCATTGGGTTGGGTGCTCCGATTGGCTCTTGCAGTGGGTTCCCGCAACGGCGTGGTGCGCTGGCGCCCCACCTGAAGCGCAGAAGAGCACACCCGCCGTGAAAGATCGATTGGCAATTTCCGCGTAGCTGCGGCTAGCCCTTGAGACTCTTAAGAGTACGTAGTGCCCGCATGACCCGAGCCCGATGCAGTGTGAACTGAGCGCCAACATAGACTATCGCGCCAGCGGCGATCTCAAGGCCCAAGCGAACGCCCAGGCTCGCGTCAGCGAGACCCCATTGTACCAACGCGACGGCCCCAATCATCAGCAAGGTGCTGCTCAGCGAAGGCCAGAGCGCGCTTAGGTATGCGCCGACGGTCAGGTCTATGGTCGTCGACACTTTCGCGAACATTGCGCACACCATGAACGGATGCACAATGACCCACGCGACTGCGATTCCGAGGGCCTCGAAACGTGCGCCGATCACAAAGGCGATCGGTAGAACAAGGGCGAACAGTAGAGTCAGCCAAAGCCCATAACGGGTGTGGCCGGTCACGGAGAGCACCGGATCTAAAACTGGAGTTACGCCACGAATTGAAGCGTAGAAAGCCAGTACTTGCAGCGGGAGGACGATCCCCATCCACTTTTCCCCCAGCAGTACCGGGATGAGGTCTGGCGCGACCATGGCGAGTCCGCAAGTGAGCGGGAAGGTGACCAGCGCTAAGCCCTCGGTGAGGCCAAGGACCATACGACGCAACGCGGCGGTGTCGTCTTGAATACTGGAGTAGTAGCTCGTGAGCACCTTCGTCACCATCGCGGTGATCTTGTCGACGGGGATGCTGGCCAGCATGTAAGCGAAAGTGTAGAGGCCGAGGGCTTCTTTTCCGAGCAGCTTGCCAGCGACTAGGTAATCAGCGTTGGAATAGAAGTACCACCCGACCCGGCCGCCGATAATATCGAACCCAATTCGTGTCGCTTGGTTGATGCTGCCCCGTCGTGGCAACGCCATCGGGTGAGGATGCGCCGCGAAGGCCAGAACGAAGCCCGCGATCGGCTGGATCATGTAGTTGGCGACGAGCGCCCAGTACCCGTAGCCCAGGGCAGCTAGAACCAAGGTACACACCGCGGCGGCAATAGTTCGGACTCCGTTGATCAGCGCGACTCGCTTGAACTCAAGGTCCCGCTCTAAGAGCCCAAACGGGATCGTGCCCGCGGCCGAGGCGATGAACGAAAAACTGAGGACAATTATCACCTTAGAGAGCTCAGGCGCGTCAAAGAAGAGCGCTATCGGCTGAGCCAGCGCGAGGGAGACTGCGCAGCTGAGCACCCCGATGATCATGGCCAGACCAAAGAGCTGAGCAATCTGATTGCGGTCCAAGTCTCGGACGATGACCACGGAAGAACCCAAGCCAAACTCGTTCAACAGGTTGACTAGGCCGAAGTAGACCGTCGCCATTCCGACGATCCCGTAGTCCTCCGGTGCCAGCAGGCGCGCGACGAAGAGCGTGACGGCCCAAGTGAGCATCTGCCCGATCCAGCGGACTGAACCCACCCAGGCGATGCTTCGAGCGAGTGAGCGGTCGAGGGACTTCCGATCTTCGGGCAGCGGATCAGTCAAAGGCGCCGGGGGTATTAGCAAGGTTCTGGAAGAAGCGGCACTGAGGAGTCAGCGACAAATGGGACAACTGCGGAAAACCGAGCTTCGGCCGATTGGCCCACATTGTTCGGCGTAGCCGCAGCGGAAATGCTAACAGCGGTGTCTTCAGTGCAGATCCACTTTCGTTGCGTGCGCGCTTAAGGTTGGGTTTCGCCTGTCGCCGTTGGGCGGTTTTGACGACGCGCGGCGAAGTATGAAAGGGTGCGTGAGTGACAAGCCAAACATCGAGTTCAAGCGGTTCCTGTTCCGCCTGCGGGTCTCAGAATCTGCGAGTCATCCTCAACGTGGAGTCTCTGCCCGTGCTGGCGTGTGCGCTCTGGTCGACCGAGGAGAAGGCCAAGGAGTGCGCCAAGCGTGGCCTACGGCTTGAGCTCTGCGAGCACTGCGGGTTTATTGAGAATCGCATTTTCGATGCGAAAGCCACGCAATACAGCGAATACTACGAGAACGCGCTGCACTTCTCATCGGTCTACCGGAACTACTCCAAGCAAGAAGCGACCCGGTTGCTCGACAAGTACGAGTTGCGTCAGAAGAACATCGTAGACATTGGTTGTGGGGACGGCCGTTTCTTGGCGCTGTTGTGTCAGCTGGGTGAGTGTCAGGGTAGGGGCTTTGATCCTAGCTACGCGCCGGAGAAAGACGATCAGACGGGTGCGGACGAAGAGACGCGAGCCGGGCTCTCGCGGGTCCAAATCGTGCCGGAGTACTACGGGCCACAGCACGCCGACGTCCCCTGCGATCTCATGATTTCGAAGCACGTTCTGGAGCACATCCCAGCGCCGGTGGACTTCATGCGAGGGATCCGGCGCGCGATCGGCGCACGAGCGATTCCGCTCTATTTCGAAATGCCGAATATGCTCTATGCCCTCGACAATCTGTCGCTCTGGGACGTCATCTACGAGCACTGCTCTTACTTCACCGCGCCTTCGCTGGCGCTCGTATTGCGCCGCGCTGGGTTTTTGGTGAATGACGTGCGGGTCACCTACTCTGAGCAGTGCTTGACCATCGAGGCGACGCCGAGCGATGAGGTCCTCTCAAACGAGCTCACCCAGGCGGAGCAGGCGTCGGTCGCTGAGATAGTTCGAAAGGCGCAGCTGTTCGGGGACCAGGCCGCCAAGCGAATAGACGACTGCCGCGCGGCGGTTGAAACGCTCGCTCAGGAGGGCGCCCGAATCGCGCTCTGGGGTGCCGGCGCCCGCGCGACGTCCTACCTGAACATGGCTGGGGCGTCGGCGATTCAACTGGCGGTGGACATCAATCCCCGTAAGCACGGAAAATTCATTCCCGGTACGGGCCAACGCATCGTCGCGCCGGAGGAATTGCGCCAATTTCAGCCAGACGTCGTGATGCTCATGAACCCTGTGTACAAGGCGGAGATCGAGAGCTCGTTGGCTGAGCTGGGGGTTTCCGCGAGGGTTCAGGTCGTTTAGCGTCAGCCCAACGTATCAGGAGGCCTAAGTGGTTCTCCACCAGTACAGAGCCAGGGCCGCAATCAGCAACACGCCGCCGCTGAGAGCCCAGCCTATGGTGCGGTGGTAGCTGGGCCTCGGGTCGGGAAGCGCCTGAATCTCAGACTGAAGCGACGTCAGCAAGAACTCGTTGCCTAGGGTCGCCCAGCGATGCGTGCCCGCGTGGCCGCCATGTGCTGAGCGGTGCGCTTCGGTCACCCAGTTACGAACCAATTCGCGGTCTGGAGTGAGGCCCATGCGTGCGACGGCCGAACGAAAATCCTTGAGCATCGCCTGCGCTGACGAGTAGCGTCGTGAGGGATCACGTTCCAGCGCCCGAAGACACACGCGGTCGAGCTGCGCCAGCTGTTTCGAGCCTAACAGGCTGGGCGCTCGGACCGGCTCGCGCAGCACGTTTTCGAGGGTGCGTTCCGTCGTGGTCGCGGCGAACAGGGGTTCGCCAGCGAGCACCGTCCAAAGCGTGACGCCTAGCGAGAAGATATCTGACCGCTGATCCAACCGCTTGCCGAGCACGCTTTCCGGAGACAGATATGCGGGTCGACC
>JBDKJZ010000347.1:0-6400 GCA_039796375.1 Pseudomonadota bacterium | reverse complement strand
GAGTCACTCCTAGCGTTTCTGGTCGAGCGCGGACAGCTTGACCCGGAAATCAGCCACCAACTGGAACACAAGCTGCCTACGTTCGGACGTCATGCTGGAGCCGCGCTGCTCGCGGCTGGCCACATAGCGCAGGATCAACTCTGGCCAGTCCTCCGTGCGCACGCCGAGTTTCTAGTGGGCCAGGCGCTGCAACTGGATCACGGAGTCGCTGCCTATGAATCGGCGATTCCCGAGCGGCTGATGGCTGAGCCCTCGGTGTTCGGCGGGGCGACGGGTTCGGAGGTCTTAGTTGAGATCCTGCGCCGAGTGGTGCCGCCCGAAGTGGCGACGGGGCGCTTGGGCGGGACCAAAGCCCGACTGCGCCAGGGTCCTAAGCAGGATCTGTTGGATGAAGCAGCGCTGAGCCCCGAGGAGCAACAGCTCTTGTCCTGGACGCTCAAGCTGACACTCGGCGACGCCCTAGCGGAAACCCCGAACTCCGAATTTCCGTGTGTATTGCTCGGGCTCGCTGAGCTCGGCGTGATCACGACCGACCAACGCGAGTCCCTTCCCGTCGAAGCGGACAAGGGAGCCCCACCTGAAGAGGCAGAGTACGATTCCGAAGACCACTTCGACGAAGCCGCGCTGCGCACCGCGATCGCCCGCCGTCGGGCGCTAGTGGACAACGGCGACTACTTCTCGCTGCTCGGAGTGCCGAGCGGTGCCACCAACTACGAGATCCGCCGCGCCTATCTCGATCTCAAGCGCCAGCTGGATCCGGGCGCCGTGCTCACGCCAGCCACCGTAGATCTGAGCGACGATGTGGAGCTCATTCACCACGTCTTGGACGAAGCCTACGAGATTCTGCGCGACCAAGTGCGCCGAGAACGGTACCGTCGCGCGCTCGAAGCGCAGCCTTCACCCTAGATCGCGGAGCCGCGAACGGTAACCCTATTCAGCAGCCACGGTACGCGCTGCCTCGACCCGAATCGCGACTTCGGCTCCGCTCGCGGAGAGCACGACAAAATCCCCTGAGCGCACCCGCTCCGACAGCAGTGCCTCGGCTAGGGGGGCCTCAACATGACGAGCGATGGCGCGCTTCATGGGCCTGGCGCCCAAAGCGCTATCGAACCCGCCCTCGGTCAGCAGCAGGTTGACGACGCAGGGTTCAATTCGCAACTCTACCCCGCGTTGCGCATAAACCGTATCTGTCAGCTGCTGCAGCAATCGACGTGCGATCTCCTCAACTTCAGCGCGAGCGAGACCACCGAAAACCAGGACCTCATCCAAGCGGTTGAAGAACTCCGGCGACAGTTGCTCACGAGCGACCGCGATCACTCGCTCACTCGTTCCAGCCTGCGCTACCTGGACACCTTCTCTCGGTCCGAATCCTAAGCGACGCGCTCCAGACTCAATCGCCTCGCGAGCGCCGATATTGGAGGTGAGGATGATCACCGTCTTGGTGAAGTCTACCGTGCGTCCTCGGCCATCCGTCAGACGCCCTTCGTCGAACAACGGCAAGAAAGTCTCAAGCACGTCGGTGTGCGCTTTCTCGATTTCGTCGAACAGCAAGACCTGATAGGGGCGACGGCGAACTGCCTCAGTGAGCTGCCCTCCAGCCTCATGTCCGACATAACCCGGTGGGGCGCCAATCAAGCGCGCGACGGCGTGCGCTTCGCTGTATTCGGAGAGATCCAAGCGAGTCATCGCCTGCTCAGAACCGAACAACACCGCTGCGATAGCTTTCGCGGACTCAGTCTTGCCGACACCGGTCGGTCCAAGCAGCAGAAAAGTACCGATGGGCCTATTGGCGCCGAGTCCCGCCGCATTGCGACGAATGATGCGCGCCATGCGCTGCAGATGGGCGCTGTGACCAACCACGCGCGTCGCCAGGGTTCGCTCCAAATTCAGGAGACGTTCCCCATCACTCTCAAGCAAGCGCTCTACCGGGACTTGAGCGGTTTCCGAAACCAGCTCGGCGATTTCATCCGACCGAACCTCCGACGCCCCACGACGGCGGGCGCGCGCGCCCGCGAGGTCTATCAGCGCAATCGCTTTGTCCGGCAGCGCACGACCGGTGATGTAGCGGGCTGACCAATCCACGGCGTGCTGAAGCGCCTCAGCCGTAAACCTGACCTGGTGGTGACGCTCGAAGCCAGGCGCTAGCGACTCCAGAATTTCAAGGGCCCGGAGGCGATCGGGCTCCTCAATGTCAAGACGTGAAAAGCGGCGCAGCAACGTCGGATCCGCCTCGAAACAGCGCTGAAAATCCGCAGGCGTGGTCGCCCCGATGCAGGGCAGCTCGGACGCCCCAAGCGCCCGCTTCAACTCCGCCGCTAGCTCCTCACCGGCGTCAGCGGAAAACAGCTGGTGCGCCTCGTCGAAGAAGAGCACAACCCGTCCCTCGGCCGCTTGGACTTCCTTCTTCAGGTCGGAGACCCTCTGTGCAAGTGAGCCCCGAACCCCAGTGCCGGCGAGCAGCTCCGAAGTGAAGACCTCCACGATCACTCGCTCGTCTAGACTTGACTCAGCACCTCTCGCAATCCGCTGCGCGACGCCGTGAACAATCGACGTCTTGCCCACGCCTGAGACGCCGACCAGACAAGGGTTGTGGCCTTCGCGCTTAGCCAACACGTCAAGCACCTGGTCCACCTCGGCATCACGGCCGACAACTGGCTGTAGCTCCCCGTTCGCTGCAGCTAACGTCAGATTGCGACCGATTGAGTTCAGCAACTTAAAGTTGCGCGCATCTAGGACGAAACGCGCGTGTTTCGAGCTGCGCTTGCGCCGCGTGTTCTTGAACGCTCCGGGGTCCTTTTGCTCTGTGTCCTTCTGCTCCAGGGCAGCCACGGCCAGCGCGACCTCTGGTTGGAGTCCTGGGGCTTCAGGCAATTCTTCGGCGCGCGGGTCGCTCGTCGGTCTTCTGGTGATCGGCACCGGTTTTGGCGTGAGCGAGACCGTGACCGCGCGGTTGGTGCGTGGCGCCTGCTGCATCGCGGCATGCGGAGCTTGAGCTCCGCGCGCCCCGCGCTCTTCCCGTTCGTTCGACTCTTCCGTGCGCGCCACGACGCGCCGACGTCCCAGACCCTCGAGTCCAGCGTTCGTCGCAGTGACGCGTAGCCGCGCGACATCTACGCCAAACTGATCGAGTACCCGGTATCCTGCGCAGCGCCGCGCGCCGAGCAGCGCAACCAGCAGGTGTAGGGCGCCAGGTTCGGAGGCTCGCAGACTCGTGGCCACCTCACGCGCTCGCTGGACGGCGCCACGGATGGGATCGGCGTCATCATCCGTCGAGGTGCGGGCCGCCTTGAGCAGTGCTTCGGCGCTCAGCCCGCGCTCACGCAAGAGGTCAGACGCTACCCCCGGCAAGTCGGCAATCGCAGCGAGCAGATGCGCACTCGTCACCCGCTCCCGCCGGTTGAGCGCCCACTCTTCGGCCTGTTTTCGAAGAAGAACAAGTTCTGGCTCCCGGCGGGTCACGACTGTCATAGCGCTTGCTCCGGCGAAGCCGGTCCGAAGCACACCTGGCCGAAGGCGACGCTGCTGGCCAAGTTTTGGGGGCACCGAGAGGGGCTACTGTTCGGCCGCAGACGGGCCCGGCTCAGGAAAAATCTGCCGGCGTGCGCGAAAGTCAAAGAGCGTCACTCCGTCCCTCCCCCCCACCAGGACCCAGGGCCTCCCGGGGAAGAGACACAAGTCGCGATTGGCGAGCGCGCGCTGAATACGGTCTCCGAGCGCACCGGCGGCGTCCGGCAGGCGAAACACGGCACGCAAGCGCTCGCGCTCGTACACTTTCAACGACCAATTGCGCCCTCCTGCGCTGCCTGCCTCAACAACGATCGCGGCCAAGGTCTCTACACGCTGCGTCGCGGCGTAGGGCATTCCCCCCAGTTCAATTCGCCTGACCCGCGGAGCCCCACGGGAGAACTCCATCAACGCCGCTTCTCCGCTCTGGCTTAGCGCCCAGTATCGGTCCAAACGTTCGTCAGGCAGGAGCAACGCGAGCTCACTCTGGATCTTTGGCGCAGCGACCGACGCCGCGGCGCTTTGCGTTTTTCGCATTAGCCCGTTCGAAGAAGTGTAGAGCCAAGACCCGTCGCGCAAGCGAGTCAGTAGCTGACCGTCGAACGACTCGAGCGGGCTGACCTCGCCCAGCGTTAGGCGTGACTCGATGGGCTGCAATCCCAACTGGACCGCGTCTAGTCCGGCCTGCGCCCTGCGTTCCTGCGTGGCGGGGTCCAGTGTATACAGATGCAGCGCGTCGTCCCTCAGGTAGCGCAGCGTGAATCGGTTCACGTCGCTTGGGTCGGAGAAAACCTGAGTGGGCCCGAGCACGGGGACCTTCGAGAAACTACGCGCCTGCGTCTGGCCGTGGAAGTAGCGATAGACTCGGTCTCGCGCCAAGATCAGATGAGTCCCGCCACCGAGCGCGACGACGCCCCGGCTGCTTGGGATGTGCTGGTTGGCGATGCGTCTCAAGTCGTGGGCGCTGTACGCCTCCATCCCGTCGTGGGTTAGGCGTACGAAGCCGCGTTCGTCGCAGCTCAGCAGCTGATCGTCCGGCTGCGCGGGCAGAAGTCCGAACTTGTCCTCTCCGGCGTCTGGGAGTGGGTGGGTCGGTTCGGATTGGCTCAGCTCTGAGCGGCCCACGGCGTGCTGGATCACTCCGGGTGCAAATATCGTCGCCTGGGGCTCAGCTCTTGCGCTCCCTTGCCGCGCCGGAGCGCAGCTATCACACCCGAGGAACCCGAGCAGCACGGTTCCCACGACCAGAACCGAACACCGCGGAGGAAACGCCGGGAACCGCACGGACCCAAGCGTAGTCGGGCTCAGGCACGCGAAACAACTCACCCGCGAAAGAACTCTGACTGACTTGGCAGAGTCTGCATTCCCCGGCTACAAGCAACCCCATGACGCGCGTGGAACACCCGCGGAGTGCCTCACTCCGACGCAGCCGCACACTGCTATTGGCCAGCGTCTCGCTGTGCGTGCTGGGTTTGAGCGGCTGCAAGGGCCTACGGCGAATCAGCGAGTGCCAGCGCTTCGTTAGTCTAGCAAACTCCGCGCTCTCCGACATCGAGGTGCTCGATGAACCCGAAGTGCCTGAGCCACACGAAGGCAACTACGCGAAAATTGCTGGCCGTTTCTTACTCCTGAAACAGCAAATCACCGACTTGGGACTCCGAGACCTCGAGCTCAGCCAGGCCGCGGCGGGGTTTCAAGCGACCGCGGAGCAATCGGCGGGAATCAGCAGTCGCTACGCGGAACAGCTCCGCGTCTTAGCCGCCTCCACCGATAACAATAAAGGCGAGTCCGACGCCAAGCGGGCTCTCGCCGCCACGCGAAGCGAGATGGAACGAGTGCGCAACACTCACGAAGCCACCCGGAGCCGCGTCGATGCGGTGTGTAAACCCCGCTGATGGGCACAAGCTGAGCCCAATCGAGCCCACGCGAAGCGATCGGCTAGAAGCGGCCGGACAACCCCGCGGATCCGAGGCCAACCCACGGCGTCACCCCGGGCGCGTGCGCCTGCTCTTGCGAGTCTCCGCTGAGCAGATAGAGCACGATGCCAGTCGCGACACCGGCGCCGCCCACGACCAGCCCCACCGTCCCTAAGTTGTTCGAGGAGTCCGCCTCATCGTCGAGAGCGTTCACTTGGTCTTGTGTCGCATTCCCACGCTTAAATGCCGCGAACTTTTTGTCGGCTTCGTCGGACTTGGACGACCCTTGGAGCAAGAACACTGTTCCGACGCCGAGCCCCACCGCGCCCACACCAAAAGCAACATAAGACCCGATACGCAAGCCGTCCGATCCACCACCGGGAGTCGATTTTCCATCTGGAGGCGCGGTGTGCGACTCGGGCTGGGCCGTCGTAGGCTCGCCCGCTGCGGGGATAGCCCCTGAGGCCCCACCTGCGCCTGCCTTCAGCGTCAGCACAAGCGCTTCACGTTGACCTTCCGATAGCGTCACGGTCGCTGCCTGAGGAGCGTACCCCTCAGCTGAGACCTCGAGTTTGTGCGCCCCCGGGTCCATCGGCATCTCAACGCCGATAAGCACCGCAGGAACTGGGTTACCATCAACGGTCAACGTCGCGCCTTGCTTCACCCCGAGAACCTTCACGGTCAGCTTAGCCAAGCGAGGTTTGATCTCCTCAACCTCAGCGAGCGCGGATTCTTGCGCACTCTTGAACGAGCCGGGCGCGTCATCCCGAAACTTCTCGCGGATAATCCGTATGTACGCCTCTTGAGCTTTGACAAGCTGCCCCACCTTCAGGTTCGCGCGCGCCTGGTAGAGCAGGTGAATTGGCGAGTGTACGAGCGACTCCGCGCGCTCGAAAAGGTCAGCGGCGTCTTGGTAACGCTGGTCGTTGAAAGCCTGGATCCCCTGCTCCGCCATCGAGCGCGCCGCAGCGGTCTCTTCG
>JBDKJZ010000346.1:0-6408 GCA_039796375.1 Pseudomonadota bacterium | reverse complement strand
CAGAGCGGCCAGCATCGCAACCGATGAGTGTCAGGGCCGCAATACCCAACCCCAAAAACTTCACTTGGGATCCTTAACGGGCTGGGCCGGCTGTTCACCGGGTGGCTGTTCACCGGGTGGCTGTTCACCGGGTGGCTGTTCTCCGGGTGGCTGTTCTCCGGGGACCGGCGGCTTCTTCTGCGCCACCTTGCGCATGTTCTCCTGCATTGCGCGTTGAAGCTCTTCGAGCTGCTGAGGAGTGATTTGTCGCGGCGCCGGCGGTTCGGCGCTGGCGATACCGAGCTCCTCGCTGAGGCCCCTGGCGAGCTGGGCCAAGTAGGAACCAGGTCCCGGAGCGCTCTCTTTTAGTTTGGCGTTGAGCTTCTCAGCGAGCGACTTCGCTTGGTCGTCCTGTTTGAGGGCTTGGCGGAGGCGAGCCTGACGGTAGATGGCCAGCTCGACGAACCCCGCAATCTCGGTGCTCTCAAGCTTGGAGTACGCCTTGAGCGCAGCGTCGTTGTCGCCCTTGGCGTCCCAACTCAGCGCGACGCCCTCGATGGCTCGACCGCGAAGCTCAGGATCAGACGCGGCGAGCTTGTGGTTTTCCAGCGCTTCGAATGCTGCGCGTGCTTCGTCGGGTTTACCCTCGTCGAGCAACACCGCCGCGAGCGCGAGCTGGGAGTACACTGACGTGCCCTTGCCCTCGCGGGCCTTGGCGGCCAGCTCGAAAGCCGTCTTGGAAGCGGCGATGCGCGCGGCGTCGTCCTTGTACAAGGGGCGCGGATCGTTGTCGTCATCAAGCGTGGGCTCGCCGACCCGGCCGCGCTCAGCAGCGACGGCCGTCGCGACCGTCGCTGAGGCCTCAGCCTCGGCAGCCTTCAAACGCCAACCGTAGATCCCCCAGCCTGCCCAAACCACAACCGCCGCGACAGCGACCCCTTGCAGAATGGTGCTGTTCTTCTGCAGCCACTTCTTCGTCGTACTGGTTCCGCGGACCAGTGCGTCGTCGATCATCTCTTGGGCATCGAGCCCCACGGCTTCAGCCTCTTTGCGCTCCCTCAGCCGTTGTTTCCGGGCCTGCGAAGCGGCGACGCGCCGACCGCGACGATTCTTCGGTTCGCCATCAGCCTCCGCTGCGCCGACGAGACTGTCGTCGGATTCAGTGAGGGCCAGGTTGGCCTCTTGCTCAGGTTCGGAGGTTTCGCCGTCGGATCGCTTGTCTTGGTCTGTCACGGCCGCCTCTATATCACTGCTTGGGCACTTGAGTTCCAGGGACTATTGCGGCTTCGGTCGCTTTTGAGTCCGGGACCGGGACCCCGCTCGGTTCATCCTGCAGTGGGACAACCACGAGGCTCTCGAACTGAATGCCAGCCTCAGCCAGGACGACGAGGTAGCTGGCTCGCCCCGGCCCCAGTCCCAATTCAGCGGGCAAGAGTACAGCCTGCTCCGAGCCTGGATCGCCCGCCGGAAAGCGCAGAGTGACGTGACGGCTAGGGTGAATTTCTGGGACTTTTCGAGATCTTACACTCTTACCTTCAGTGTTGAAGCTGAAGACCCCCGTCGGGTTTCCGACCCGCACCCAGCGCGCCTGGTCGGTTGGGTTGCTGGCCCGTACGATCAGCCTCAGCCCCCGCCCGTTGCCGCCCGTCGGTACGACCACACGGAGCAGCTCGCCGAACTGCGCGTTTTCCCGAGCGCGGGCCAGCTCCCGTGGAGTCGGCCCGCCCACATGTTCTAGCAGGGCAGCCTGGGTCGCGATCTTGACGCCCCTTTCCATCGGATCGGGAACCCCGAGCCAGCGTCGCAGCGGGCCCACTAGCTCTGTGCCCGCCCCGAGCTGAAGGAGCGCTTCGGCTAGCGCCGTGCGCGCCAAGTGGTAGCGCTCCGTGGCCAGCGCTGCCGCGAGGGGGCCACGCGCGGATTCGTCTCCAATCGCCGCAAGCGCGCTCGCGATCTCGGGTCGGAGCCGCACGTCGTCCAGGCTCTGAATTAGCGGCCAAACGGCTTCTTTTGAGCGACTTTTTGCGAGGGCGGCCAAGACCTGCCGACTCGTCTGATGGTCCAAAGAAGACGCCCGCTGCTGCCACCAACCCACCAGCTCAAGGTGTCCCCTGCGGTCGCCAGTCTCCGCCAAGACGAGCGCAGCGCGGCGCCGCCAGGCGACCTCAGGATCGGACAGTAACTCAAGCGTCAGCGCCGCCCCCTGCCCGAGCCGCGTGAGCGCCAAGGCGCTGAAGCGCCGAACCGTTTCATCTTCTTCTCTCTCCAGAGAGAGCTGAAGAGCCGCCGTCGTCTCCAGGTGCGTGAGCTCATAGAGCAGCTCTGCTGACTTGCGACGCACACGCACCTCCGCGTCGTCGAGCAGGCCGGCTAGCTCGATTGCCGCGTCCCCGTCGCCCGCGATTCCGCGCAAGATTGGCGCTGGCCAGGCACCGCGGGCTTCGCTGGCGCCTCCCTGTTCGAAGCGCCCGTGCGACGCGTTGTGGCTGCGCAGGCGCTGCTTCAAGCGCGCGAAGTCCTCCGGGCGCTCCGCCGCGACATCGACGGTCTGGGCTGGATCCTCCAGCAGATTGAACAATCGGCACGCCCCAACGCGCCGGGCGCACACTAGCCGCAGCGCCCCCTCGGCGAGCAGCGCTTGTTCTTCGGTCTCTGAGAATGCAAAGCCCCGCTGCGCTTCATCGGTGCCCTGGGGGTTCGCGTAGCCCGCGAGTATGGGACCCAAATCCCGCCCGCGGATCCTGGGACGCTGGGGAATTTCCAGCGCGCGAAGCACGGTTGGAAGTAAATCGATAGTCTGCACCGGCGCTCGGTGGACCCCTGGTGCGATAGCTCCAGCGGCGGCGATCAGCAGCGGGACCCGCACCTGCTCTTCATAAACGCTGCTGCCGTGATAGCGCCCCCCGTGTTCACCGAACTCTTCCCCGTGGTCTGAGGTCACGATCACGAGCGCGCCCGGTCGTCGCTTACGGAATTCGTCGACCAGCCTACCCACCGTGTGGTCAGCCGCAGAGACCTCGCTGTCGTAGCGGTCGAGATCCCGATCCCCGTAGTCGAAGCGCGCGTCCTTGACGTAGGGCTCGTGGGGTCCGAACAGATGCACCCACGTGAACAACCGCTGCTCCCGCTGCTGGGCATCCAAGTATTGACTGAGCTGCTGCACGCGCGGCTCGCCTTCCAGAAACTCTTTCTTCTGATACTCGAAACCCAAGTGGTTATCTGCGAACGGGGCGAAGGTCTCCGGATCGATGAAGAACACCGCTGGCGGGTAGAACGCCGCCGTCCGGTAGCCGTAGGCACGTGCGATCGATGCCCAAGTGTCCGAGTCCTGACCGAGT
The DNA here is from genome assembly GCA_039796375.1 of Pseudomonadota bacterium. Lineage (GTDB taxonomy): Bacteria > Myxococcota_A > Polyangia > Polyangiales > Polyangiaceae > SZUA-265. The sequence goes on along the minus strand of JBDKJZ010000346.1, from coordinate 3,091 downwards.
CCTTGAAGAAGTAGGGGGCGAATGTACTTCCCTGTCATCAGCGAGGTGATCGCGTAAGACGTGTGGGGCGTAGCCGTGTAGGCGTGTTCGAACCGTACCCCTTCGGCGGCCAGGGCGTCGAGGTGCGGCGTGGTCTGGCGACCGTAGCCATAGCTACCCAAGTGGTCCGCTCGGAGGGCGTCGATGGTGATGAGCAGCACGTCGCGCCCGCCCAACAAGACCACGTCCGCGCCAGAGGTCACCGCTTCAGTCGCCTCTGGATCTTCGATCGGCGGCGGCGGAGCGATCCAGGCCAAGGCCTCCACCGTTCGGCCAAGGATCGGCGCGCGCTCAAGCAGGATCCAGCGAAAGTTGTCGAAGCGCGAGAGCCGCTCCGCCGAGGTGGGCAGAAGCAGGGCGCTAGCAAGTACGACGAACCCCGCAGCCCCGGGCAGCGCGCGGCGCCAAAAGAGGGCGAGCGGGGCGCGGTCCCGGCATAGCGAGCGCACGAGCAGTACGGCGCAGCCGATCGTCAACGCGCACAGCGCCCAATGAAACGCTGGATAGAGGCGCACGAGCACCCACTGATTGGCCGCCTCAGACAACAGGAGCACCCCAGCACTGAGCGCCGCGATGAGTGCCCTAGACAGGGTCACCAGCCGGGGCCCGAGCCACCAAGACGCGCCTAGCGCTAAGGCGGCAAGCAGCCCCATGAAGCCCACGCGGCGCCACCACACTTCGAAGTGCCGACCGTGAGTGAGGCCATAACCCAGCGCCAAGCTCGCCACGCAGATGGCGGCTAGCGCGGGGGCGCGGACTCGAGCCTGCGCTGACGCCAGCGCGGCCAGTACCCGATCCCAAACCAGCGCCACCGCCCCAGTGACCAGCAGCGCCCCGGGCGCCAGAGCGGACGCGCCAGCGCTGCGTTCCCAACCCCCGGCGAACTGGTTCTGGGCCGTCAGCACCACCCACGTCAGCTCCAGCCCCAGCAGGCACCAGGTGGCACCGAGCGCCGCCGGTAGTGCTCGGGTCAGCTCATTTGAAGGTGACGTCAAGGATCTCGTAGGTCCGGGTCCCGCCCGGAAGCTTGACGATCACTTCATCGCCGGCTTCTTTGCCGATCAGCGCGCGCGCAAGCGGCGCCGAGACAGAAATGAACCCGTTTTCGATGTCGGACTCATCGGCACCGACGACCTGATAGGTCGTCTGCTCGGTGGTATCGACGTTGAGGACGGTCAGGGTCGCCCCGAAGCTGACCCGCGAACCGCTGAGCTTCTTGGGGTCGATGACCTCGGCGCGCGATAACTTGTCCTCGATATCTTTGATTTGGGCTTCGACCATCCCCTGGCGTTCTTTAGCCGCGTGGTACTCAGCGTTTTCTTTCAGATCGCCGTGCTCACGCGCGGTCTCGATGTCCTTGGAGATGCGTGGCCGCTCTTCCCTCAGGCGCGCGAGTGTGTCCTTAAGTTTCTGGGCCCCCGATGGGGTCATGGGCACGCGTTCCGGCATGTTGGGCCTTATCTCGCTTCAGCAGGGTGCGGTCAACTGCTTCCGAGGGGCGCCCGAGCCGGTATTTTCTCGGAGGGCCGCGGCGTACGCGAAGCGCCGCCGATCTGCGAGCTTGCACTGCGGGGGGCTTTCCAGCTAGGTCGGGGGCGTGAACTCGCTCGTTTCCCGCTGTTTTCTGCTGACCGCGCTTGGGCTCTCGGCTGTCCCTGCCCTCGCCGGGTGCGTGAGCGATGCGAAGCCCCCCACTAGCAGTGAGGAGTACAACCGACACGCTCAAGAGGCGTACGAGGAGGCCCTTCGGGAGTTTCTCGACAGCAACTGGGAAGAAGCGGCGCGCTTGATGGAAGAAGTCCGCCGCAACTACGCGTACAGCAAGTACGCCCACCAGGCGCACCTTCGCCTCGCGGACATCGCCTTCCGTCAGGAGAAGTACCCCGAGGCGATCGCCGAGTATAAAGCCTACACCCACGACCACCCCCAGGACGCAGAGGTCCCCTATGCCCGGTACCGTTCGATTCGCGCTCAGTTCATGAGTAGCGGTAACTCGTCGGTGCAGCCCCCATTGGAGGAACGAGACCTCGGCAGCGTGCGCGATGCGTACGAATCAATCCGAGCGTTTCTAGCTGACTACCCCGATTACAAAGAAGCCGAGGAGCTGGACTTCATGTTCCGCTCGGTCAGCGGCATGCTGGCAAGGCACGAGCTCTACGTCGCTCGGTTCTACCTTCGTGGGGATCGTTTCGAAGCCGCCATGGCGCGGGCTCAGTACTGTCTTCGAACCTTCGCCGGCTCCGGGCTGGAACCCGAGGCGGTCGTACTGCTTGGGGAGGTCTTCCTCAAGATGAAACAGCCGCGGCGCGCTAGCGCCCTGTTCAAGCACGTGATCACACAGTATCCGGCGAGCCCGTTCACGATCACCGCCAGGCGTTTTCTTGAGTTCATGGGCGAAGCGCCGACCTCGAACCCCACAGCAGCAGCTCGCGCAGCGCTGGGTGCCACGGCCAGCCACACCCCCGCGAAGGCAGTGGGCTCGGCGCCTTCAGTCGAGTAAAGGCTTCACTCGCTGGAAGACGATGATGGGTTGGGCTAGACCATGACGCCTGTTGACGGTCCCGAATCGCAGCGACTGGGCACGGTGGCACCGACCGTGCTCGTCGTCGATGACGAAGCGAACATCCGGCGAACACTGGGCATGGTGCTGAGCGGCGCGGGTTACCGCGTGGTCGAAGCGGGAAGTGCAGAACAAGCACTCACTACTCTGAAAAGCCCTGAGCAGCCGGTGGACTTGGTGATCCTGGATATCAAGCTACCGAAACAAAGCGGGCTTGATGCACTCCGACAACTGCGCGGAGAGCCCGAAATGAAGGACCTGCCGGTGATCGTGATCAGTGGTCACGCGACGGTCGACGATGCGGTCACCGCGATTCGCCTTGGAGCTACCGATTTCTTCGAAAAGCCGCTCAACCGGGAGCGCATCCTAGTCAGCGTGCAGAACTGCATTCGCACAGCTCGGCTGGGCCGCACGGTTGAACAAATGCAGGCGGAGGTCGAGCGTCGTTATCAAATGCTGGGCAGCAGCGAGGCGATGCAGCGCTTGTTCAAA
>JBDKJZ010000345.1:0-6460 GCA_039796375.1 Pseudomonadota bacterium | reverse complement strand
ACCTGCAAGCGTGCCCGCAACCGCTCCACCTCATCGCTAGGCCGCACCTCGGAGAACGCGCTGTCATACTGTGCCAAGAGCTGGAGCGCCCGCTCACGCTGCCCTCGCACTACCGCGCTTCGCAGCTCCCGGACAAGCGCATCCTCGGCGAAATCACCACGGGGCGAGAGGGCTCGGTACGCCGCGAAAGCCTCCGCAGCCGCCTGCGACTCTCCAGCCTTTTCGAGCATGTTGCCCAGGCTGTACGCCGCGAGCGGTGCCGTGTGCCCATCGCGGAAGTCGAGCAAGATGCGACGCAAGGCCGCGAGCGCACGCTGCCGTTGCCCCGTTGCACGCGCGACGTCAGCCAGCAGCATGAGCTGCTCTGCGTCCGACCAGCCCAGCACGGCCTCAAAGCCTCCTGCTTGCCCGATTTCAACGAGCGCGGCTTCGTACTCGCCAGCGTTCGCGAACTTCTGCCAGCGCGGAGGTTCTGGAGCCGCAGACGCCGGAACCCCATCAGTGAACTCCGGACCGAGCTGCCTGAGTCGCACTGAACTAGCCGCCGGAAGTGCTCCGACGGGCGACTCTTCGGGGGTCCCAAGCAAGGACGGAGGTACCCGGCGCCGGGTCACCGACCCTCGTTCGCGGGCCCCTTCACCGGCACCAGTAGCTCGGTGACGCTCCCCAGCAGGGCGCCCCAGAGCGTCGGCGGCCGCCGCTGATGGCGTTGGTTCAGCAAAAACGTCCGTCCGCTCGCCGGGGGATCCCACCTGGGACCCGCCAAAGGAAGCTCCCCCCAACCAAAGTCCAAGCACGAATGTCATCACCGAAAGAGCGCCGCCCCAAGCGACGGAGACTCGCCCGAGCGAAGTTCGGCGGGGCTCAGTTTCGACCTCCAAGCGGCTCCAGACTCGCTCAATCGCCGCTGGGGTGCTGCACTGGCGGAGCTGCGAGCGCTCGAATCGCGGTCCTCCGTCGCTCATCGGTCTCCCTCCTCGGGATACGAGTCCCGGCGATACGAGGCTGGCGCTGTGAGGTCGTTGGCAGCGTTCGCGACGACGGGGTGCGGAAAAACGAAGTGCGCATCTAAGAAACGCTGCGCTCGGAGGATTCGGCGCTTGGCTGTCGCCAGAGAACAGTCTGTGAGCGTGGCGACGTCCTCGAGGCGGTTACGTTCCACGTTCCTGAGGGTCCAAGCGATCCGGTCGTCGGCCGACAGTCGTCGAAGGAGAGCATAGACTTGGGCCAACTCAGCTCGAACCCCAGGATCGGCGCTAGGTGAAGCGACGCTCTCGATCTCGCCTCGATCTGCAACAGACAGGCCGATGCCGCGCAGCAGCCTCGCGCGACGCAGACGCGTGCGAACCTGACTGATCACGATGGCTCCTAGCCAAGCGTGAAAGGCGCCGGGTTCCCGCAGCCGGCCAAGCTGGGCGTGGGCTTTGAGGAACGAGTCGTGCACCACGTCTTCCACGTCCGAAGCGCTGCCTTGTAGTCGCACGGCCAGATTGAACGCGAACTGCGCGTGCCGCCGGTACAGCTGTTCGAACGCCCCCCGCTCACCACCCACCACCCGCGCGACCAACTGGGCGTCACCGACGAGGGCCTCGTCACCCACGCGAGCCTCGTCACGCGCCGGACCGTCCGGTTCAGTCACGCCCGTCGCAGGCGCGGCGACTAACTTGAGGTGCGGGACTCCCATGGGGTTCATGCCTAGACGTCGTGATCGCAGATTTCGGCTCACCGGGGGAACAATCCGCCGTCCCCCTCCGAAGAGGCCCGGTGCCGTTCACATTGAAATCGGCCAGGAGGCCCGGCATTTGTCCTGAGATCGTCCGCTCCCCCTGAGCCGAAACGAGTGCGGACTGCATCCAACCCACGGCGGGGCAAGCGCCCTGTCTGACATCCACTCCGTAGGAGGTACTAATTATGAAGACCCTAGCAATCGTTTCCGCTGTTTCTTTGGCACTTTTCGCTGTCGCTTGTGGCGGCAGCACCCCCGAGGCTGAGGTTCCGGCCGAGGCCGCTGAGGCTCCCGCTGCTGAGGAGGCTCCCGCTGCTGAGGAGGCTCCCGCTGCTGAGGAGGCTCCCGCTGCTGAGGAGGCTCCCGCTGCTGAAGAGGCTCCCGCTGCTGAAGCTCCCGCTGCTAAGTAATCCCTTAGCCGATTCCGTCTTCGGACGGTAATCAGGCACGGCCGGGCGTACGCGTCCGGCCGTTGCTGTTTTGTACTGACGCGATCTTGAGAACCGTGATGCCCCGGGTCTGTCGGATGCTTCGTAAGACCTAGGCGGGATCGTTGCAGGGCGGCCGGGGCGCTCAGAGCTGAACAACTAGGCGGGTTCGGCCCACCAGTATCTCGTCCCCGCTGCGCAGCTCAAACTCGCCGCGGATCCGCACGAAGACTCCGGTACGCGATCCTAGATCCGTGAGCACCACGGTGCCCGCTTGCTCCTCAACGATGCAGTGCTGCTGATCCACCAGCGGATCGTCGGCGAACACCAAGTCACCCACCGCCGATCCGATTTGTAATGTGTTCCCTCGCGCAACCACGCAGGCTCCGAGCGCCCCGCCTTCGAAGACCTGGGTCACGCGAAACGATGAAGGCCACTTGGGAGAGGAATAGAAATAGGTGGGGTGCGGATCTGGGCCATCATCGGCCACCGGGTTTTCCTGGGCGCGCAGCAGCTGGTCGCCGACGATGAACTCATCGCCGAGCTCGAGTTCCACGGGCGTGCGAATGCGCAGGAAGACGCCGTTGCCGCCGTCCAGATCTTCGATGGTTAGCTGATTGTTGCGGAACGTGAGCGCTGCTTCTTCTGGGTGACAGAACCGTTCACCTTCTAAGGTGATCACTCCTCCCGCACCGATCACCGACACCTCTGCAGTCGGTTCGTACAGCGGGGGGCCACCGCCTAGGCTCCTCAGTACCTGCAAACTGTACAACGGTTTCAGTGCAGCAGGGGCAAGTGCGGGCGCTTCGGGCGCTTCGGCTCGTTCTCCGCCCTCACGGCGCTTGCCGGATGACAGGCGCTTAACCACGTCCTCTCGCGGCGGTTCTTTCAGTACCTGGAGATCCCCCCCAGCTTCTCGGCCCTCGATGATCCCGTCGAAGCGGCCGTCACGCAGCGCCAGCACCATTTCCATGTGCTGGGCTTTCATCATTCCACGAACAAACTCAGCCACGTCTCCTTGAGCCGCTAGCTGCGAGCCGTACTCGCGTTTATGGCTCCTGATGACCCGGCCACCGTCCGCAAACAGGTGGGTGATGATGTGTGGCGCATCGAGCCCCGAGTCTTCGGTCTGGACATGAAAGACCTGCCCGCGGCTCTTGATGTTGTTGTTGAACCCCATCTGAGCTCTGCGAAAGCTGGGCTTTCTGAACTCGAGCTCAAGTCGAGCGAGCTCCGCCTCGGTGTAGTGGGCGATCGCCCGCTCCAAGAGAGCGTGATCTCCCGGGATCCCCTCCATGCGCTCGAAAGTGTGCTGGGCGACCGGCGCGCTCGGGTCGATCCGAAGCGCCTCCGCGAGCAGTGCCTGCCCGGCGGTGTCACTCGGCCCTTGAGCAGACCAGGCACACAACAACTGAACGGCCTCGTCGGGGCGTTCCTTTTCGACCAGCCACTTGGCAACTCGCGCCGCCTTTTCGCGGACTTGGTCGAGATTTCCACTCATCGGTCCGAACCATCGCGGGGAGCCAGCCGGAGTGCAAGTGCTTTTCAGCGCCCGGGCTACCCGCCCTGGCTGAAATCACTGAGGTTCGGGCGGCTTCCAAGCCACACCGAGCGCCGCCATGGGCTCAAGGGGCTTGGCCACCGGCGCTGATTTCAAACGGGTTGGGGTGCCCATTTGTTCCGTCCTGCCGACGCTGAAAGCAAAGAAAGCAACGCGCACCCTTGAACGTCGCGCGAGCTGGTACTAGGGTTCGCGTCCTTTCGAACAGACTGGTACGTCCAATGAAACCTGAGATTCATCCTGAGTACAACGCCATCAAGGTCTCCTGCGCTTGCGGCGCGACGTTTGAGACGCGTTCCACCAAGAAAAGCAGCCTGCTCCAGGTCGACATCTGCTCGGATTGCCACCCGTTCTACACGGGTAAGCAGCGTCTCGTGGATACGGCAGGGCGCATTGATCGCTTCCGCAAGAAGTTTAATCTTCCCGCGAACTCCTGAGCGGCAAATTCAGCGCGCCCCTTGCGCGGTTGGCACGGATTCGGGTCTAATCCCGAATCCGTTTACTCCGTTTTGTTTGCGGCCTGAGTTACCATGATCCCAGTAGAAAAGCTCGAAGCGGGCGCGCGGCGCAAGTCCGAGCTGGACCAACTTCTGTGCGATCCCGGAGTGGCAACCAATGCCAACCGCTTCCGAGAGCTCAGTCAAGAGCTCGGGCACCTCGCGCCCATCGTCACCGCGTTTGAGCAGTGGCAAGCCTTGGAGCGGAACATCCGCGAGGTGCGAGAGGCGTTGTCCGATCCTGAGCTAGGAGAGCTCGCCGCTGACGAGTTGCCTGAACTTGAACAGCAGCTAGAAGCCCTGGAGCAACGCATCAAGGTCTTGCTCCTGCCCAAAGATCCGAATGACGAGCGCAATGTGGTGCTTGAAATCCGAGCGGGCACAGGAGGCGAAGAAGCCGCGCTATTCGCTCAGGACTTGTTTCGCATGTACTGCCGTTACGCGGAAGGTCCGCGCTGGCGGATTGAGATACTGAGCACAAGTGAGGCCGCGGCGGGCGGCATCAAAGAGGTGATCGCCTTGGTTTCTGGAGACCGGGTGTATTCGCGTCTGAAATTCGAAGCCGGAGTACATCGTGTCCAGCGCGTCCCGGCGACAGAAACCCAAGGTCGGATCCACACCTCTACCGCCACTGTGGCGGTGCTGCCAGAAGCGGACGATGTCGAAGTCCAGCTCGACGACAAGGACTTGCGTTTCGACATCGCCGCAGCCGGTGGCCCTGGGGGCCAAGGCGTCAACACAACCAACAGCGCTGTCCAGGTGACCCACCTGCCCACGGGCATGATCGTGAAGTGCCAGGACGAGCGCAGCCAGATCAAGAACAAAGCTCGAGCGCTGAAGGTTCTGAAGAGTCGCCTGTTGGACCTTGAGATTCAGCGCCAAGCTGACGAGGTGCGCGACGAGCGCCGCGGTATGGTGGGAAGCGGCGAACGCTCCGAAAAGATCCGCACCTACAATTTTCCACAAAACAGGCTGACCGATCACCGAATCGGCCTGACGCTGCACAAGCTTGACCGGGTGATCGCTGGCGAAATCGAGGAGATAATCTCCGCGGTCAGCGCTCACGATCAGGCCGAGCGTCTAAAGGGTGCCCAGCGGGACTTCTAGGATTCGCGATGGCGAGCGAGCGCACTCCCTCACAGCCTGCGGCCGCAGCGTCTGAACCTCAGCCCGCGACTCCAGCGTGTCCGACGCTACCTCCGGACCCGGAGGCGCTGTTGTGCGCTCTGGTGCTTGTGCCAGAGACCTACGCGCGCAATCGGTTCTTTGACCTATTCGAAGCACCGAGTTTGAGCCGCGTCCGGCGCAGGGCGAAGCGGGTCCGGGGCATCATTCGTCAACTGCTTGGACACGGGCGACAGTCTGCGGTGATTCTGAGCGAAAACGTGCAGGGGGAACAGGTCCTCATGCGGTTTCAGGTCCGTCATCTGAACTACGAACGTACCACCTCGCTCACTCGACTCGAAGCTTCGTTGGTTCACTTCGCCCTCCACAAGGGTGGGGGGACTCAAGTGTCTGACGCGGATCGGCAACGGGTAGAACTAGCGCTTGGACGTTTGAACCAAGGTGTTGATCCATCGGAGACGAAATGATGAAGCATGAGTCGGTGACATCACTCGCGTTGCATTCTGTTTACCTGCGGAGGTTCAGTGCACCATCTACCGTACGGCAAGCGGTGGCCGCGCTGCTGTTGGGCCCGCTCATGGCGGGTTGCGGCAGCAGCCACACAGTTGGACCCGACGCGCAGTCAGTTGACCCCGAGGAAACCGAGCCGATCGCTGACGAGCGCCCGCTCATGGACGAGAACTCACCGAACCCACCGCCGCCTCCGAACCCCTGCGCGGATGGCAGCTGCCAACGCTGCGGTGACCAGATCTGTCTGGAAGGTTTTTTCTGCGACCAGAAGCAGGGTGCTTGCGGTTGGCTCCCTGGCTGCGCGAGTCAATTGACCTGCGGTTGCGTTCGAGAGCAGCTCCGTAGCTGCACGTGCGAAGCACGCCTTGGCGGTGTCTACGTGACCTGTCCCTAACGTCTGCGTCGCTGGCACTGACGGCGTTCAGCTATGACGGCGCGGAGTAGCTCAGTGGGTCAGGGCTTGTCGGACAACACAATCAAGCGGGGTGCCTTCGATCCAAAGAACACTCCCGGCGTTGCGATCTGGCCACTGACTTGCGACACGCGGAAACCTAGAGTGTGCAACATGCCGCCCATTTCATGAAGCCCGTACAGGCGCATGGAGTAGACCCAC